>JAQTNZ010000253.1 GCA_028713595.1 Methylovulum sp.
ACATGATTAACTACGGCTCTAATGTTGTCGGCGGCGTTACCCCTGGTAAAGGCGGCCAAACTCATCTGGGCTTGCCCGTCTTTAACACGGTCAAAGAAGCCGTACAGCAAGTTGGTGCCGAGGCCAGTATCGTGTTTGTACCGCCTGCATTTGCCGCCGACTCCATTATGGAAGCCGCCGATGCCGGTATCAAATACTGTGTGGCGATTACTGACGGTATCCCAACCCAAGACATGATGACGGTTAAAAACTTCCTGCGCCGCTTCCCGAAAGAACAGCGCATGATCTTGACCGGCCCCAACTGCGCGGGTACTATCAGCCCAGGCCGCGCCATGCTCGGCATTATGCCCGGACACATCTACATGCAGGGTAATGTCGGTATTGTAGGGCGCTCCGGCACCTTAGGCTACGAAGCCGCCGACCAGATGAAACGCTTAGGTATCGGCATTTCCACATCAGTCGGTATCGGTGGCGACCCGATTAACGGCAGTTCGCACCGCGATATTCTGGAAATGTTTGAACAAGACCCTGAGACTAAGGTCGTGGTCATGATTGGTGAAATCGGCGGCCCGCAAGAAGTGGAAGCGGGTTTATGGGCTAGGGATAATATGAGCAAGCCCGTGGTGGCTTATATCGCGGGTCTGACCGCCCCCGAAGGTCGCCGTATGGGCCATGCCGGCGCTATCATTTCTTCAGCGGGTGAAAGCGCGGCGGAAAAAGTTGCCATGCTTAAGGAATTGGGCGTGATTATCAGCCCAACCCCTGCGGCTATGGGCGCTACCGTGGCCGACGTGTTGGCGAAGTTATAACGCTACGTTAAGGGTGGCGGCACGGCACCCGATTGAAAATCATGAAAGGGGTAAAGCTTGGGTTTTACCCCTTTTTTGTTGCCTGTAATAAATTCACTTAAACCTCCATCAACAATTTATTGTTATATCTATAACAATAAAGTTATAATTGAAACATGAGCTGGCTATTATTAATCATCTCCTTGCCCACCGACAACACGGCTGGGCGTATGCGCTCATGGCGGGCAATTAAAGCCTCCGGGGCGGCGGTGTTGCGTGACGGGGTTTATTTACTGCCCGGGCGTGACCCGTGTCTGGCGGCGTTCCAAGCGGTGCAGATGGATGTGCGGGCGGGGGGTGGCGTGGCTTATTTGCTGACGGTGGCGATGATGGATGACAGCCTAGATTTAGGGTTGTTCCAACGTGACGGCGAGTATGCCGCCTTATTGTGCGATATTGAGGGGCTACGGCAGGACTTGGCCGCCAAGCCGTTAGCGGATGCTTTTAAAAAAACCGCTAAGTTGCGCAAGGCATTTGTGCACGTGGTGGCGATTGATTTTTTCCCCACTGCCTCGCAACAGCAGGTCAATGCCGCTTTGGCGGCCCTAGAAACAGCTATTCGGCGGTTAATGTCACCCGATGAGCCACATCCGGTTGACGGCGTATTGGCGCCCTTACGTTGTGGCGATTACCAAAATCGGCTATGGGCCACGCGCCACCGCCCGTGGGTAGACCGCTTGGCTTGTGCGTGGCTGATCCGCCGTTTTATCGACCCTCAGGCACGGCTGTTATGGCTGGAATCACCCGCCGATTGTCCACCGGAAGCGTTAGGTTTTGATTTTGATGGCGCGGCTTTTAGCCATGTTGGCAATTACGTCACCTTTGAGGTGTTGCTAAACCGCTTCCAACTGGAAACCGCCGCGTTAAAACGGCTGGCGGCGTTGGTGCATTATCTGGATGTCGGTGGGGTACAACCCGCCGAAGCCAACGGTGTGGAATGGGTGCTAAAAGGCCTGTGCGCAACCCATAACGATGACGATCAACTTTTGGCGGCGGCTGGCGGTGTGTTTGACGGTTTGCTGATGGCTTTTACACGCGTAGTGGAGGGTAAGTAATGACAAAAACAAACAGTACGGGGCAGACGTTGCCAAGACCTGCCGCCGTCTCATTTTGGACGGCTTTTTTATTCTGGCTAAAAATGGGCTTTATCAGTTTTGGTGGCCCCGCCGGACAAATCGCCATTATGCACCAAGAGTTGGTGGAAAACCGCCGCTGGATTTCTGAGCGGCGGTTTTTACACGCGCTCAATTTTTGTATGCTGTTGCCAGGGCCGGAAGCCCAACAATTGGCGATTTATATCGGCTGGCTGATGCACAAAACGTGGGGCGGCATAGTCGCTGGCTTGCTGTTTGTATTGCCGTCGCTGTTTATCCTGATAACGCTATCTTGGGTGTATCTTGCTTTTGGCGATGTGCCGTGGGTGGCGGGGCTGTTTTATGGCATCAAACCCGCCGTTACCGCCATCGTTTTACAGGCCGCGCACCGTATCGGCTCCAGATCGTTGAAAAACCGCGTGTTGTGGGCGGTGGCCGGACTGGCTTTTGTGGCTATTTTTGCCTTCAATATCCCGTTTCCGGCGATTGTTGCCACGGCGGCGGTATTGGGTTATGCGGGTGGGCGGTTTAGCCCTGACACCTTTAAGGCAGGGGGCGGCCACGGCAAAGCGGACAAGTCTTTTGGCCCCGCTTTGATTGATGACGACCAGCCACGGGTGGCGCATACCCGCTTTAAAGGCTCACGCTTGCTGATGCTGGTGATCATCGGCGGCTTGTTGTGGCTGACACCGATGGCGTACTTGACCCTGACGTATGGTTGGGAACATGCCCTGACACAAATGGGCTGGTTTTTTACCAAAGCGGCCTTATTGACCTTTGGCGGGGCGTATGCGGTGTTGCCTTATGTCTATCAAGGGGCGGTGGAGCATTATCATTGGCTAATCCCGCAACAAATGATAGACGGCTTGGCCTTGGGCGAAACCACCCCAGGGCCGCTGATTATGGTGGTCACGTTTGTCGGTTTTGTCGCGGGTTGGACACAAAGCCTGTTTGGCGGCGAGGCCTTATTTTGCGCGGGTGCAATGGCGGCGATAGTCGTGACTTATTTTACCTTTTTGCCCAGCTTTTTGCTGGTGCTGGCCGGTGGGCCGTTGATTGAATCCACCCACGGTAACTTAAGCTTTACCGCCCCTTTAACCGCCATCACCGCCGCTGTGGTCGGGGTGATACTCAACCTTGCCCTGTTCTTTGCTTGGCATGTGTTTTGGCCTACGGGGTGGGCGGGGGCTTTTGATGGGGTGTCGGCGTTAATATCGGCAGCGGCGTTGCTGGCCTTGTTGCGTTACAAAGTCGGTGTTATCCCTGTCATTGCCAGCGCCGGGATCATTGGTTTGGCGGCCTCGTTATTGAAGCCGTGGTTGTTACCGATGCTGGGGGTGTAACATGCAATGGATTACCCGTGAACGCCCTAAAATAGACCGTATCGCTTGCCCGTGGCTGGTGGCGCGGTTTATCGACCCGCAAGCCGAATTTTTATATGTACCGGCGGCGAAGGTGTTGCCGATAGCCCAAGCCACAGGCGCGATACCTTACGATGTGCCGGACGTGGAATTGTCTCATGTCGGCGAGCTGTGCAGCTTCGATGCCTTTTTGCAAAAATACCAACTGACCGATCCAGCCTTGCAACAACTGGCCGTTATCGTCCGTGGCGCCGACACCTCACGCTTGGACTTAAGCCCACAATCGGCGGGGCTGTACGCCATTTCCCTAGGCTTATCACAGACTTTTACCGATGACCACGAGATGCTCAAACACGGGATGGTGATGTATGACGCGTTATATGCTTGGTGTCGGCATTGTCAGGCGGAAACGCATAACTGGCCGCCGCAGTTGGCTTAGTGATGCTTATTTAAGTGATGTGTTAAACACTGGGCGGCAAAAACAAACGGTTTTTAATCGCTTCACGGTCAGATACGGTTGCCAGTTTTAAGCAATCGAGCAGTAGCGAATGGGCGACAAAATAGTTAGTAAGCATATCCCGTTGCGTAGGTGAAAAATTCCAGCATTGGCCTATATTGCGCTGGATTTGCAAGGTGTCTGCCAATTGTCTATTGAAAGCGTGCCAATTAGTTGAGGTCACGATTTTATAAGCGGGGTGCTGATATAATTGGGTTAGTGCTTCGGCTAAGGGTATAAAGCCAAAGCCGCTGATTTTCTCAATGACCGTATGATGGAATTGCCTAAATTTTAAAACAAAAGGCGTGTTTTCTGGTAGATGGTGGTTTATAAGATTTGAGAAAATGGCAGTATAAAAGCGCATGATATGTAATAAATAATCGCAACTTATTTCTAGCGAATTGACTTCTAGGTCGAGTGAGCAGTCGAGGGTGTGGTCGATGATGCGCTCAAGATCGAGGGCTAGAGCTAGAGCCAAAGCTAGGTCGCGGTCAAGGCCGAAGGCGAGGTCGAAGGCATGGTCGATAGCATAGGCGAGAGTATGGTCGCTGGCGAGGGCATTGGCAAGGTCGATGGCGCGGGCGCGGGTGTGGGGGAGGCCGATATCGCGGATATGGGCGTGGTCGCTGTCTAAAAATAATGCCAAGCAAATATAAAAAAAACGAATTTCACATATGGAATAACCGAGTTGTATGGAAGTGGCCTTATCCGCCGCCCAATGTAGACAGGTTAACACTTTCCCGTCCTCCTTGAGCAAACCGCCAATTATGGTGCTGAATAGCTCAAAAAAGGCATCGGCATCATCCAATAAACTGGCGGTTAATAAAAAGACTTCGCGCCAGCGTGGGTCGCTAATATGTTGCATTAACGCTTGCTGGTAGTTAGGGTTGCCCTTAATGGCACAGGCGGTAAAGTATTCCTGAAAAGTCAAATGGGCAAAGGAATGAATTTTCTGGGCGCGTTCGACAAAAATGCCGTGTTGGGCTTCAATGGCTTTTAATACCACTTCACCGTCCAATAGCTGCCCTTGAGTAGTTGGTAACTGTTTTAAGAAAAACACCAAATAATCGGCCAAGGCTTGTTCTTTCAGCAAATACTGATTTTCGCTAAACGTCTTGTAGGCAATTAAAGTAAATATCCGTTTTTTTAAGTGATGGTTTAAGCCTTTGTAAATGTCATCACGGCTGATGGCGCGGGAGCTATCCCATTTGCGCAATAAGGCATCAATGGCATCTTCATAAATATCCACCCGCCGTGTGGTAAATTCCATTGAGTCGGCGAACGCCAAACATAACATGCCCAGCAATAAAGGGCTGCT
>JAQTNZ010000254.1 GCA_028713595.1 Methylovulum sp.
CTTGATAGGTTCTAACGCAAAACGCTTGTCAGAACCCGTTGACGATGTTCCATTCCCGCAGCACGTTAGGCGGCGGGCAGGAGCCTGACTTGTTGGCGGTGGCAAAATTGAGCGAGCCGACCTTGGCCGACACGCCCATTTCTGACAAGTAGTGCAAAAAAGTGGCGGCGAACTGGGCCGAATCCTGCTCAATGTCCTTCACCACGTTCTCGGTGTTTTTCAAGCCGTTACTTTTCACCTTCGGCGCATCCTTTTTAAGCCCGTCCACCACCTGGCCCGTCAAATAGGGCGAGGCGGTGAACATGTGCACCCCGTATTCGCCGCCGTGATCGACGTTACGCAAGGGCCCGCCCAAAAACGCATAGGAACAGGCGCTAAAACAGACGCTACCCTTGGCTATCCGCGTCGGCACCCCGTGTTTGCGCAATACCCGCCCCATATCCATGCCTTCCCCCGCCGCGCCGCCGCCGGAGTTTAGCCACACCTCGGCAATAGGCCCTAAGCGGATGGTTTCGCGGATAGCCGCATCCAAACGCTCGGACTCGCCCTGCTCTATCGGCCCTTCAACCCTCAGGATTTGCCCGTCCGCCGACGGGTGGGCGCTGTAGCGCATGGTCTCGTAGGCCATGGCCTCCGGCATCCCTTCGCTCATAAAACGGCACGGGTATTCGGAGCCTGCCGCCTTTAATGCCGACAACGGCAGCCACAGCAACACGCCGGCCAACACTAAACGCTTGTTCATACTGTTGCCTGCCTAGGGTTACGCTTGTTGTAAAGTCCAGGTGCCGGTTTGTGGGTCGCGGCAATAGGTTTCGGTGACTTGGACATCCTTGCCTTTGACGGTGGCAAAACTTTTCGCCACTTTACACACGCCAGCGCTAGGCGATTGGGTTTGCTGGGTGATGGTTGTGCCGCCGGCATTGCCGGGGTTGGTCGGGCTGGTCCAGGTGGTGGTCGATTGGCTGCCCACCACTTCGCTGTCCAATGCCCGTTGGGTGGCGATGGAGGCTTGTTTTTTCTCTTCAGGATCCAGCCATTGGCCGATTTTTTGCCCGATCATCCCGCCCACGGCCCCGCCCACCAGCCCGCCGATGATTTGCCCTTCCGTGCCGCCCAGTTTTTTGCCCAGCGTCGAACCCAAATAAGCGCCGCCACCGGCACCGACCAGCGTACCCAATTGCGATCCGGCAGTGCCGTTATTGGCACAGCCATTAAGGCCGGCCAGCAGGACAGGAACCGCCAAAAATACCACACGCGCTTTGTTTACCGACATAAATACCCCTTAGTTTTGTTGTAGTGGAAAAGAAAAATGCTGGAGACGTAACGCAAACAGTCAGGGGCGACACGCCCCTACGACCATCACGTCAACGGGTTTATATACTTCAAACGGTCATGTTTTCGGTTTTTTTAAGTTAATCCGTTCGTGGTGAGCTGGTCGAACCATGAGCGGATTAACCGTTCAGCCTTCGACAGGCTTAGGCCGAACGGTTAATCCAAAAACCGAAAACATGACCGTTTGAAGTATACAATGGTTAACAGTTTGATTATCCCTGTCAACACCTTAACATAAACTTAATGGCGGCGGGATAAGCAAAATTGAACATATAGGTCATTTTTTTGCCAGGGCCGGCCAAGACCGTTTGCAACGTCAAATCTTCGTCTATTTTTTCGGGCGTGCTGTTGTTCAGGACAGTGGCAATGGCTCCAAGTCGTCTTCGGTCGTGGCGGCTACGGCAAGGCTGGCGGCCATAACGGCAGCCACGGTTAACTATAACATTTCATCTGCTGAGGGTTCCTTTAGGTGATGGGTAAAGGGTTTATCAGCAAGCCCCGCCCCCTGCATAACGTAGGCATAAAAGCGCTTTGCGCGGACTATATACCAAGCCCACCACCAATGAAACGGATTATTACCATAAAAAACGTGAATAGTTTACATAGTTGCCGAACGGCAAAATAGGCATTTGATATTTAAACCAAAAATGGCCGGAAAAAATGCTTGGACAACACCGTCCAGCCGCTTTTTTTATCGGCTTATCAGTTAAATAGGGGGATGGGAAGGCAGAGGTTGCCGTTAACGGATAGGATAAGTTGCAAAAACCGTAATGTAGCCGTTACGCCATCGTTTTCACGCTCCGGCGTACCTACACACTCACAGAGCGTAAAGGGCATGAATCACTGCCATTAAGTTAATATATTTGTCTTAATAATCAATATATTGTACGGGTAAAATACAATGTAGGTCGGGTTAGCGATAGCGTAACCCGACAATTACCGCTCGGATGCTGTCGGGTTACGCTATCGCTAACCCGACCTACTATAATCGTATATGATTGATAATAAATATGAAATTTCTTAACTTAATGGCATGAATGGGAACGAGAGCGTCACTTTTATTTTATTGAAATTAATGGCAACCGGCCCCCATCCCCCCCTACAATAGCCTATCTTGCAGATAATCTTGGAACACTTGGATAGCCCAGCTTTTGGCTATCGACTCGCCTTCTTTGCCGCTGTAATGCAGGCCGTCGCCGCCACTGCGGGGATAATGGGTGTAACTGCGGCTGTCGATTAGGCGGCAATCGTAATCACGCGCCAGCTCCTCCAACAACACATAAACGTCATCGGTTTGCATCTGGGAGAATTTGCGCGAATCCGGCGGGCCTATCCAAAAGCATTGGCGGTTGGCCTCGGTGACGCGCTCCATCAGAGCGCGGGTTTGTAAGATACGGTCTTCCTTATGTTGCGGGATCAGGTTCGCGCCCAAGGCCACAATCACCGTCTGCGGCTGCACCGAGCGGATCAGCCCGTCCACTTGCGGGGTCAGCCCGCGCAAGCCCTTCTCCTCGCTACCGTCGGCATTGTGCCGCCAAAACCCGCAACGGGTGGCCTTATTGCCGTCCAGCCACCAGTCGGGGGAACTGCCGCAACTGGCCACGGCGGTGACTTGCGCCCCAGGGACTTGCGTCTCAATCAGCGAAATTAAAGTCGCGCCAAACAGCGCGGTGGAATGCGAATCGCCAATAAACAGCACCGAACGCTTGCCGCCATCAGCCATAGGCGCATCACCGGGGGCGCTGAGGCCAGGATCGGTATGCAAGGGCGCGTAAGCCACGCGGCTACCGATCCCCAGCGATTTAATCGAGGCGTTGGTATAGGTTTTTACCCCCTCGTGGCGGTGGCGCGGCTCATCGTCATAGCCCGTCCGCACATCGGGATGGATGAACTTATAGGGCCTAAGCACCTTCACCTTACCGTCTTGGCGGCCTGTCGGCGGCTCCGGCGGGGTTTCCCGAAGCGCATCGACTTGATTTAACGGGCTGTCCTGTAAGACCAGCGGCTTGACAGGTTCCACCTGCGGCGTGGAAGAACACGCCGTCAGCAACGCCGACAAAACCAAGACCCGCGTAAGCAGCGTTGGGGTAAAAAGGTGTTTGAAAATCATGTTTAAAACCTCATCATTAGGTGGGGCGCCTGCCGGATGGCGCGGCCACGGCGCATCACCTGATTGTTTAGCCAAATAAAAGGGGGCAATGTCATAACCCGCGCACCAAGGGCTTAAGACTCCCCCTGCGCCATTAAGTTGCTTTACCTTGCAAACCTTGCGCCCACAGGGAAGGCATCAGGCAACCTTAACCCAAGCCCCAAAAGCTTATCGGCACCGAACGGCCCGCCCTGCGCCTGTCATAACGCGGTGGCGGACGCTTATCGTTATGATAACAGACCTATATTAAAAAACCCTTAAGTGGATGGCAAGCGGTATTGCCACGGGGTTTGGCCGCCCTGTTTGTGGCTAGTTGGCTTGCTTATTTTACCTGTGCCTTGGGTTTGGTTGGGGGTTGGTATTCTTGTTTATTTGGGTTTTTTGGTGAACATAGTTTGGGATGTAGGTGTTTATATCGTTCCCACGCTCCGGCGTACCCACGGGGCATAAATCACTGCCATTAAGTTAAGGAATGCTATTTTTATTCAATAACATAGAAAACGCTATTGGGTTAAGGTCGTGGTAAGTTAATCCGTTCGTGGTGAGCCTGTCGAACCATGACCGGATTAACCGTCCACCCTTCGACCAGCTCCACCACAAGGGTGGTCTGGGGACAGGCGAACGGTTAATCCTATCTTGTTGAAATTACAGGCACAAACCCTTAACTTAATGGCAGTGATTTATGCCCCGTGGGTACGCCAGAGCGTGGGAACGATGGCGAATACATTTACACGGAATACGCCTTACCGCGTTGCACAGCTTTGTTAAAGCCCGAACACCGCGCCAATTGACCCGACAACCGCACCGATTTTTGCGGCGGTTTCGGTGGCCTCTTCAAGCTCCCCCGCCAAGCCTTTAAAATAACGTAGGGCTTTGCGGACAACACCGTCATTTTCTTCATTGCGATCCTGGGCGGCGGTGGCAATTTTTTGGGTTTCTTGCAATGCGTCCTGTTTGTCGCTGTGCTTAAGCGGGCTGGTGTGTATCAAGGCTTGCAATTGTTCCAGCAACGCCTTTAACTCACCGTGGCTTTCGGGCAATTGTTGGACACTGTTGCTGACGGTGCTATTGTCACCCAGATTAACGGCGCTCTGGCTGATGGGCGAATTTGTTATGGATTGGTGGCGGCTATTGTCTGTCATGGTGTTCTCATTGATTATCGTGGGCGGTTTTGCTACCGTTTTTAATAAATCGGCCAGCAAATCTTGGTTTTTGTCCTTTAGCATATTCTCGCGTTTTAAATAATCACATTCCTGCATCAACAGTTTTTGCTGGTGTTCATGGGCAAGCTGTTTAAGCTGGTTATCAAATTCTTCTTTGACTTGGCGGTAAATTTCTTGTTTGTCGAACTCTTCGGGGGCTTTGACCTTGACCACCACCGAATCTTGTTTACGTTCAATTTGTTGGACAAAAATATCTGCATCATTTGCTTTTAGCCGTTCGATGGCGGCTAACAAGGCTTGTAATTCATCGGGGTTATGGGCGATAAAGTCAACAGTGCCGGCGATTTCCTGATAGAGCTTGCTAAACTCAAGGGCTTTAAAGTCGCCGCTGGGCGGTTGGCGTTCGGATTTATCAGCCTTTAAATAAACATAAGCGCAGTCTACCGCCGCCAAACGGGTT
>JAQTNZ010000255.1 GCA_028713595.1 Methylovulum sp.
GTATCGGCAGGGGATAGTGTGTGGTTCCGCTCCGGTATTCTTTATGCTTTTTAACAGGTGTAAGGGCATTACCTTTAACCCGCTAACCTTAGCAACAATTCATCTGTAATCTGCGCAAAGCTGTCCACTTGTTGGTGTTTGCTACAGGCATCCAAGCCGCTTTCGCGTTTTAGCCAGAGGGTATGCAGGCCGGCGGCCCGTGCCGCATCCAGTTCTTCTTCAATATCCGATAAGAACAGCAGTTGCGCAGGCTGAAAAGGCAGTTGGGTGATGATGTTTTGGTAAGAGGCGACTTCGCGTTTGCCGCCGACTAAGGTGTCGAAGTAACCGGAAAACAGCGGGGTCAAGTCGCCGTGTTCGGTGTGGGCGAAGAGCAGTTTTTGGGCGTGGACGGAGCCGGACGAGTAGACGTATAAGGCTAGTCCTTGTCGGTGCCAGTGTTGCAGTTGTTCGGCGGCATCGGTATAGATATGCCCGTGCAGGTCGCCTTGCTGGTAGCCCGCTTCCCAGATTAAGCCTTGCAGGGCTTTTAAGGGAGTTATTTTTTGGTCGGCATCGGCCCAGGCCAGCAATTGGTTGATGGCGGCGGCGGTGTCCAAGGCGGTGCCAGCGGCGGTGCTGGTGTCCGCCAATAAGGCTTGTACCGTGCTATCGGTGGCGTGGTCATGGATAAAGGTCGCCAAGTGGGTGCGGGCGTAGGGGAACAGTATGTCTTTGACAAACGCCAGTGATGAGGTGGTGCCCTCAATGTCGGTGATGATGGCGGCAATCATGGCAATTCGGCACGGATTTGGTCTAAAGTCGGGAAAGTGGCGGCGATGTCGCTGCCGGTAAAGGTGGCGACCCAGCCATCGGGGGTGGTGAACAGGCGGATGGCTTTTAATTGCGGGTTTTCGCCCAGGTCAAACCAATGGCGGGTGTGGGCGGGGACGCTAATCAAATCGCCCTGTTCGCACAGCACGGCGTAAACGTTGGTATCAACATGCAGGTAGAACAGGCCACAGCCTTCGACAAAAAAGCGCACTTCGAAATCGTCATGGGTATGTTCGGAGAGGAATTTTTGCCGTAACGCGGCTTTGTCGGGATGGGCGGCGGTTAGGCTGATAACATCAACGGATTGGAAGCCGTATTGGTGTTGCAATCGGGCAATCGGTTCGGCGTAGGCCGCCAGGACGGTGGCTTGGTCGGCATCGGCGGCAAAGCTGCAAGCGGCTGTCCAGCGTTCAAACGTCACGCCTATGCCGTGCAGGTGTTGGGCAATGTCGGCGAAGTCGTGGTAATAGTGGCCTTGGTCTGGCTGGTTGTCAGGGTATCGGATCAATAGGCTCATGGGGTGTCCTTAGGGTTAAGGCGGGGTGCGCCTGTTTTTGGGGTTACGGGCGTGTCGCCCAGCTTTGCTATGCTTGGCTTTCAGTGCTGGGGTTAGCCCCGCCTGCACAAATGCAAATGCAGTTCACACGCCAGCAGAGCATCCAAGGCCTCCAAATGGCGCAGGGTTTCCTCGACGCTTTCGCCCCAGGTATATACGCCATGCCCTTCAATGATGTACGCCCGGCAATCGGGATGTGCGTCCAGATAAGCATCGGCTTGCGCGGCTAGGCGCGGGATGTCCTGGTCGTTGGCGAAGATGGGGATGGTCAGGCGGGTGGCATGGGTGCTTATGCCACGAAAAGCCTTCAGCAATTCGTAATTTTCTAGGACAATTTCATCGCCAAACAATTTGGACACCAGCACGGCGTTTAACGGGTGCGGATGCAGCACCGCGTGGATGTCAGGGAAACGGCGGTAAATGCCGGTGTGCAACGCCGTTTCCGCCGAGGGCTTTTTGCCGTCAAGCGATTGGGCCTCAGCATCTATCAGCATAATGTCGTCAGTCTGTAAATGGCCTTTGTGTTTGCCGGAGACGGTGATGGCAATCGTGCCATCCAGCAAACGTGCGGAAAAATTGCCGCTGGTGGCGGGAACCCAGCCTTTGCTGTCGATAAAACAACCGGCAGCGATCAATTGCTGGGCGGCTTGGTAAAAAGTATGAGTGGCAGTCATGGGGCGGTATTGGAAGTCATGCAAAGGCTTTACTTTAGCAGATTATCGGCTAAAGGTTGGGGGAATTTTGGGGTTTTTTACGGTCAAGAAGACGGCTGGCCCAGCCTTGATATTGACAGGAAGTCTGCCGCTATAAGTGAAACGCCGATGCATAATCAAGGTGAAAATTAAATAGGGCTATAATAATCAATTTGTTATTAATATATAATGGCTGCACAGTTTTTTTTCAGGGAAGGCTTTAGGGTAAATGCCGCTTAAATTCAAGCGATTGTTTGTTAATGGTTACAACTGGCTCTTGAAGGCGGCTTTCCGATTTTTTGCCAAAAATGGGGGTTACGATAGGGGAGCGCCCTTTTTACTTCCTTACATCTTAACCTCTGCCAACCTGCAAGCTTAGCGGGAACTAGGCTATAATGGCGCAATTCTAACCAAAACCTAAAGACATGGCACAGTATCTTGAAATTCATCACGAAAACCCGCAGCCGCGTTTGATCCAGCGGGCTGTGGCGATTGTCCAACAAGGTGGCGTGATTGCTTACCCCACCGATTCCTCTTACGCGTTGGCTTGCCATATTGGCGACAAACAGGCGATGGACAATATCCGCCGTATCCGGCAACTGGATGATAAGCATGATTTTACCTTAGTCTGCAAAGATTTGACCCAAGTCTCGATGTTCACCAAAATCGGCAATGATGCGTTCCGCCTGATTAAAGCCTTGACCCCGGGGGCGTTCACTTTTATCCTCGATGCCACCAAGGAAGTGCCGCGCCGCTTGCAGCACCCCAAGAAAAAGACTATCGGCATCCGCATCCCCGACCACCCCATCACGCAAATGTTGGTGCAGGAATTGGGCGAAGCACTGTTTAGCAGCACCTTGACCTTGCCCGGTGACAGCGAAGCCCTCAGTGACCCTTATGACATCAGGGACAAGCTCGACCATGAATTGGACTTGATTATTGATGCGGGTATCGTTAAGTTTGAACCCACCACCATGATTGAATTTACCCGTACCGGCCCTGTCATCGTCAGGCAAGGTAAAGGCATTGCCACCTTGCTGACCCAATAAAGGAGACCATCCTTATGATGGATGATTTGACCCAAGTCCAACGCATTATCGTTTGGATTTTGCCCGTTGTCTTTGCCATCACCGGACACGAAGCCGCCCATGGCTGGATGGCAAAAAAATGTGGCGACAACACCGCCTATATGCTCGGACGTTTGACCTTAAACCCGCTCAAGCACATCGATCCGCTGGGGACACTGATTTTGCCGGGGCTGTTGCTGTTGACCCAAACAGGGTTTGTGTTCGGCTGGGCGAAACCCGTGCCTGTCAATGGCCGTTATTTTAAAAAACCTTTGCGGGATATGGCCTTGGTCGCCGCCGCAGGGCCTGGGGCCAATTTGCTGATGGCGATTGCTTGGGCTTTGTTGGCGCGATTGGGGGTTGCCATTGATATTGAAACGATTTCCATGCCCTTAATCAATACGGGGATTGCCGGCATATCCATCAATACCTCGCTGTTGTTGATTAATTTGCTGCCCATCCCGCCTTTGGATGGTAGCCGTATCATGACCGCCGTACTGCCCTATCGCGTGGCTGTGCAGTACAACCAGCTCGAACGTTATGGTTTTATCATCTTGTTGGCGCTGTTGTATGCGGGGGTGCTGGATGCCCTATTGCAATATCCGTTATATATCGCCCATAATCTGTTTTTTTCCTTGGCGGGATTGTAGGAAGATAGGGAGGGCTGTGGAAAAATTTTGGTGGGCCGCCATCGAAAAAATGTTGCCTGGAAGTGGCGGCCTATTGCACTATTTTAAGCTATCCGAACACATTTCCCCTAAAGGCATTATCAGGCGGTAGCCACCGTAAACGCACAAATTCCCGCCCCCTATCAACGCATTCCAAATATTGGCCTGAATTAAAAGGACGCGAAATTTAACATACCTTACGTTCAATTGAACAAAAAATGCGTGGCGTATAATATGACTTTATATATGCCGGCTTACCACCACTTGTAAGATGACCCAACCCACACCCGCAATAGACCCTGAAACCACTGCGTTTGCGATGGTCAACGGTGCGCCGTTCAAGCAACTCCCTGATGACCTGTACATTCCGCCGGACGCACTGGAAGTGTTTTTGGAGCTGTTTGCAGGGCCGTTGGATTTGTTGCTCTACCTGATCCGGCGGCAAAATTTGGATATTATCACTATCCCGATAGCCCAAATCACCCAGCAATACATGACCTATATCCAGCTTATGGGCGATTTGAAAATCGAACTGGCGGCGGATTATCTGGTCATGGCGGCCTGGTTGGCGGAAATCAAATCCAGGATGCTGTTGCCGCGCCCGCCAGAAGCTGAAGATGAGGACGAAGACCCGCGTGCGACCTTAATCCGCCGTCTTCAGGAGTATGAAACCATAAAATATGCCGCCGAAGAATTGGAGCAATTGCCGCGCATGGAGCGTGATTTTTTTAGCGTTGACGTGGACACCGCCACGATTGATGTCATACAAGCCTTGCCGGATGCGCAATTAAGCGAGTTGTTGCTTGCATTTAAAGCCGTCCTCAAACGCGCCGAACAACTTAGCCACCACGCCATAACCAAAGAAGCCTTATCAGTCCGTGAACGCATGTCTACAATATTGGAAAGCCTTAAAGGCGCAGATAGCCGTCTATTTACAGAATTGTTCAGCCGCCGCGAAGGTCGGCACGGCGTGGTGGTCTCCTTTCTTGCTATACTTGAGCTTGGCAAAGAAGGCTTCATCGAAATCAGCCAAGCCGAACCCTTCGCCGAGTTGCGGGTTAGGGCCATCCCTACCCACACCCATTGATGTGCCTACAGCCAACATGGAAATCCAGCGTATTGTTGAGGCTATCTTATTTGCCGCCAAACGGCCTATGACCAGCCAGCAAGTGCAACAGGTGTTCCCTGAATTGGAACAACCGGACTTGGCCGACATCCAAGCGGCTATTGATGCGCTGATCGTGGTTTACCGGCCGCATGGGATAGAATTGGCAAAAGTGGCTAGCGGCTACCGCTTTCAGGTGC
>JAQTNZ010000256.1 GCA_028713595.1 Methylovulum sp.
ACCCTTATCATCAATGGACGAAGCACCGCATATTTTGGTATAGTTGTTGCGTTTTCCGTCTATTTGTACACGTCTGTGTAATTTTTGTCCTATTACTCTCTGGAGAAATTAAATGCCAATTAAAGTTGCTATCAATGGTTATGGTCGTATTGGACGTAATATCGTCCGTGCCTTATACGAAGCGGGCCGTACTGATGAAATCCAAATCGTTGCCATCAATGACTTAGGCGACGCCAATACCAATGCACATTTGACCCAATATGATTCCGTGCATGGCAAATTTCCTTTCAATGTCAGTGTTGATGGCGAATTCATGGTCATCAACGGCGACAAGATCAAAGTGTTCTCTGAACGTGACCCTTCCAAACTGCCTTGGGGCGATTTGGATATTGATGTCGTCCATGAGTGTACCGGCCTGTTCACCAGCAAAGCTAAAGCCTCGGCCCATATCACGGCGGGCGCGAAAAAAGTCATTATCTCCGCACCCGGCGGCGATGATGTCGATGCCACTATCGTTTACGGCGTTAACCACGGCACGCTGAAAGCCAGCGACACCGTCATTTCCAATGCTTCTTGCACCACCAACTGCTTGGCACCTTTGGTCAAACCTTTGCATGATGCCATTGGCGTTGTCCACGGTTTGATGACCACCATCCATTCTTACACCAACGACCAAGTGTTGACGGACGTTTACCACAGCGACTTGCGCCGCGCCCGTTCCGCCACCCAATCCATGATCCCCACCAAAACCGGGGCGGCGGCGGCGGTTGGCTTGGTGTTACCTGAATTGGCCGGTAAGCTCGATGGTTTCGCCATGCGCGTACCGACCATCAACGTCTCTGTCGTTGACTTGACCTTCACTGCGGCAAGAAACACCAGCAAAGCGGAAATTGATGAAGTGCTGAAAGCCGCGTCAGCCGGCTCTTTGAAAGGCATTTTGGAAATCAACGAAAAACCATTGGTTTCCACTGACTTTAACCATAATCCAGCCTCTTCTATCTACGAAGCGCCGTTGACTAAAGTGCTGGACGGCAATTTTGTCAAAGTCCTGTCTTGGTATGACAACGAATGGGGTTTTTCAAACCGTATGCTTGATACGTCCATCGCCGTAGTCAACGCGGGATAACACTCATGTTAAGAAGAACTAAAATTTTAGCCACACTAGGGCCTGCGACGGATAAGCCGGGTGTGCTTGAGGAGTTGTTTGCGGCGGGTCTTGGTGTCGTGCGCTTAAACTTCTCGCATGGTTCTGCTGAAGACCAGATCGCCAGAGCCGAAGCGGTGCGGGCTATGACCCAAAAAACCGGGCGGCGCGTAGGTATCCTTGCCGATTTGCAAGGCCCTAAAATCCGTATCGCCCGCTTTAAGGACACGAAAGTGTATTTAAAGGAAGGTCAAGATTTTGCCCTCGACATTAATTTTGACCCGCTCGCCGGCGACAACACCCTAGTTGGCATCACTTACGAGCCTTTGGCTTTGGAAGTAAGTCCCGGCAGCCGTTTGTTGCTTGATGATGGCCGTATTGTCCTGGATGTGGTCGATGTCGTGGACATGCGCGTCAACTGTACGGTTGCCGTAGGGGGTGACTTGTCCAACAACAAAGGCATCAACTTGTTGGGCGGCGGCCTGTCGGCGGCGGCTTTGACTGATAAGGACAAGGAAGACATTAAAACGGTGGCAAAAATCAAATGCGATTATGTTGCCGTGTCTTTCCCCCGTTGCGCCGAAGACCTGAATGAAGCCCGCCGCTTGCTGGAAGCCGAAGGTTGCTATGCAGGCATTGTTTCTAAGGTTGAACGTGCGGAAGCGATTGTCCAACCGGCGATGGATGAAATCATTTTGGCATCTGATGCCGTGATGGTGGCGCGTGGTGATTTGGGCGTGGAAATTGGTGATGCCAATCTCCCCGCTATCCAGAAAAAACTGATCCAACGCACCCGTGAGCTGAACCGTGTGGCGATCACTGCGACACAAATGATGGAATCTATGATTGAAAATCCGATTCCTACCCGTGCCGAGGTGTTTGACGTTGCCAATGCGGTTTACGATGGCACTGACGTGATTATGTTGTCGGCGGAAACCGCTTCCGGCAAGCATCCGGTCAAGGCTATCGAAGCCATGCACCGGATTTGTGTCGAAGCTGAGAAACAGCCTATCGTCCGCCAATCCGACCACCGTATCAGCATCCAGTTTGAGCGTGATGACGAAGCCATTGCCATGTCCGCCATGTATATGGCTAACCATACCAAAATCAAAGGCATTGTGGCTTTGACAGAATCCGGCTCCACGCCCTTATGGATGTCCAGGATCAGTTCGGCTATCCCTATCTTTGCTTTTAGCGGTATAGAAGAAACCCTGGGCAAAGCCACCTTGTTGCGTGGTGTGTTCCCTATTCACTTCAAACTGGAAGAAACCCAAGACCATGCCGAAGTCAACCGCAGCATTGTCAAAGAATTGAGAAAATGGAATATCGCCAAAGATGGCGATAAGTTCATTATCACTAAAGGTGATTTGACCGGTGTCAAAGGCGGCACTAACGCCCTGAAAGTCATTGTGGTTGGTCAAGGCTTAACGCCTTAACGCCATCACCCTGCACCCAACGCAGTCATGTTGGGTGCAGGTTCCCCTCTGTCCGTACCTGTTTGCCGTTGCCTTCCGCGCCAGCATCGTCCTTCAATATCCCATCAAAAATCCTGCCAAAAATATCCTCACCTTTTCAATTTCTCAATTAATATTCCAGTAACACGGATTAGTCATAATCAGAGGGCTTTATGGTAAAGCATCCATCACTGACTTTTGAGAAAATCATCATGACCAAAAAAATCCTGGCTTTTTTACTGCCTTTATTGATCGCCGCCCCTGCCGCCCAAGCAAGCGTTGATCTGATTGCTATCGGTAGCATCGATGGCAACTACCAAGACCTTTCACCAAGAACCGCAGGCGCGCTTGAAAACGGCGTGGCAGGCAACCTGTTTGGCGGTATCGGTTCCGGTTTGGCTTATGCAGGCGGCAACACCTTTATCGCCCTGCCTGACCGCGGCCCCAACGCCGTAGCCTATAACCCAGCTGTTGACGACACCACCTCTTACATCAACCGTTTCCAAACCCTTAACCTGGCTTTGGCGGTCAACCCTAATTATAATTCTGGAACTATCGGCTCCCTGCCTTACATCCTGTCCCCAGAACTGACCGCCACCACGTTACTGTCCAGCGGCCAACCACGCATTTATGGCACAGGTGGCGCACCTGCGCTGAACACTGCCAGCAGCTATTATTACACGGGCCGTTCTGACAACTTTGGCCCGCGCATATCCACTAGCCCAAGCCATGCCCGTCTTGACCCAGAAGGTATCCGCGTGTCAAACGATGGTGCCAGCGTCTTTATCACTGACGAATACGGCCCTTATGTCTATCAATTCCACCGCAATAGCGGACGCATTGTCAAAGCCTTCAAACTGCCCGATTATTATGCCATCGCCAATTTAAGCTCTATGGGTGCGACAGAGATTTCCGGCAATACGGTCGGCAGAATTGCCAACAAAGGCATGGAAGCCTTGGCTATTTCTCCCGATGGCAGCACCTTGATCGGCATGATGCAACAAAACCTGATCCAAGACACCAAAAAATATTTGCGTATCATCACTATTGACATTGCCACTGGCACTACCCACGAATACGCCTATAAATTGACTGATGGCACTAGCGTCAGTGACATTTTGGCTATCAACAACCATGAATTTCTGGTTGATGAGCGTGACGGCAGCGGTTTAGGCAACGGTGATGCCGCCGTGGTGAAAAAACTCTATAAAATCGACTTGGCAGGCGCCACTGAAATTACCGGCTCTGCCGCCATTACCGCCACTGCCCCAGTGGTCAGCAAAACCTTGTTCTTGGATGTCCTCGCAACTTTGAACGCTAACGGCATCCCTTCGACACAAATCCCAGCCAAGCTTGAAGGTGTTGCTTTCGGCCCTGACCTGGTGGTGGGTGGCGTGACCAAACACACGTTGTTTATCGCCAACGACAATGACTTCCTGCCCAGCGTCGGCGGCATTGCCAACCCGAACAAATTCTTCGTGTTCACCGTTGACCAAACTGACCTGCCTACTTATGTGCCACAAGCCATTACACCCAACGCGCTTGACAAATCAGACCGTGGTTAATTGACTCGCTTTAAACAAGGGTACAAAAAAGGCCGCATTATGCGGCCTTTTTTTATGCCCCCCCAAAAACTTCAGGGTTAAGCAAGTTTACGTCCACGTCTGGCAAAAAAGGCCAAAGCTGCTCCAAACAACCACAGGGAAGCAGGTTCGGGTACGCTGGAGCCACTGGCAATAGTCCCGTTAAACAAGTAGTTATGAAATTCAATGTTGCCGTTAAAGGAGTTGGCAATCAATTGCCCGTATAACTGCCCATAACCACCCGCCACCGCTGCCCAAGGCGCCAAAATGGAACCCATCGGGTTTTTGCTGCCTGTCAGGGTCAATGCTGTCGAATTGTAGAAATTGTAAATGACATGGGTCGGATCAACACCCGTCAACGTCACTTGGCCGTTTTGGAAAACCTCGCCCGTACCTGAAACGTTAATCAGGACGGTGGCATTACTGGGTGCATTGATGTTGATGCTATTGCTGTTGGTCAAATCACTGCCGTTCAACGAAAACACGTTCAAGCCCACATTGGTGCCGCTTAAATTCAGCGTACCAAAAGAACTGCTGGTAGTGCCGGTTGTTGCCAAAGTGCTCCAAGTGGTTGATAAACTTTGGTATTGGCTTTGTGCGCTAGAAAAGTTGACCAAACTTTGCACAAAGCTGCCACCTGTGGCGGTAAAGCTGGTCAAGTTAGTGCCGTTGGCATAAATGGCCCCATTTTGCCCATTACCGACACCGCCATTAGTGGCGGTGACAGTCCCTCCCGCCACTAATCTGGCCGGATCTGGCGATTGTGACGTGTTGCCGGCAATACTGGAGGCCACCGAATAATTGCTGACATTCACATTGCCGCCCGCCGCTAAATTACCTTCGGTATCAGAGGTGGAGCTGGTAAAGTTATTGAAAACAAAAACATTGTAATT
>JAQTNZ010000257.1 GCA_028713595.1 Methylovulum sp.
ACCAAAGAATCCTACACCGACACCCTGCCCTTTAACCGCCCCAAAGTAAAACTGAAAAAAGAAATCGTCACCTTAGGCATTGAAGGCATCGACCCCCAGCGCGTGGTCGGCACTTACGTCAACCCCAAAGACTGGAACCAACTGATCCAAGATCCCAATGTGATCCTGATCGACACCCGCAACGATTACGAATATCAAGTAGGCACCTTTAAAAATGCCATCAACCCCAAAACCGACAGCTTCCGGCAATTTCCTGAATTTGTCAAAACCCAACTCGACCCCAACACCCATAAAAAAGTCGCCATGTTCTGCACCGGCGGCATACGCTGTGAAAAATCCACCGCCTATTTGAAAGAACAAGGCTTTAGCGAAGTCTACCACCTCAAAGGCGGCATCTTAAAATATCTGGAAGACGTACCCGAACAGGACACCCTGTGGCAAGGCGAATGCTTTGTCTTTGATGAACGCGTCACCGTCAACCACCAACTGGAAAAAGGCGGCTATGACCAATGCAACGCCTGTCGCCTGCCGATTACCGAAGCCGACAAAGCCAGCGTACACTATCAGCAAGGCGTAAGCTGCCCGCACTGTTACGACAAAGCCAGCAACGAACAAAAAGCCCGCTTTGCCGAACGGGAAAAACAAATGGCCCTCGCCAGACAACGCGGCGAAGCCCACATCGGTGCCGATGCCGCCAAAGCCCTAGCCGCCAAACGCGAAGCCAAACAGCACCGTTTAGCCACCTTACAAGCCGCCGCCATTAATCATACGGACGGTTAATCAGTACACACTCGTTCCCACACTGCCCCTGAGACCCAGCGTGTACCCGCAGGGCAGTGTGGGAACGAGAACGTCTCTTTTATCTTGTTGAAATTACAGGCACAAATCCTTAACTTAATGGCAATACCCCTCTTGTCAAAACCCACCCTGTTAACCATGAACAACTCCCCCCACACACAACACATCGGCTGGGATATTGGCGGTGCGCACCTTAAAGCCGCCGCCGTCAGTCCAGACGGGATTGTCACCGCCATTTTCCAGCAACCTTGCCCGTTATGGAAAGGCTTGGCGACCTTACACGCCGCTGTCGCCGCCATCTTGCAAGCTTTACCCGCTGCAAAATACCGCCACGCCATCACCATGACCGGGGAACTGGTCGATTTGTTCGCGGGTAGGGATGACGGTGTCCGGCAAATCATCGCCACGATGGACGCTTTATTAGACCCTGCGCCCTTGACCGTGTTTGCCGGACAGTCTGGCCTGTTGCCGTTGGCGCAGATAACCCCCGCCCATTATCCGGCCATCGCCTCAAGCAACTGGCTCGCCAGTGCCGGATGGGCCGCGCATAAAGTGGTGGAAGGGCTGTTTATCGACATCGGCAGCACCACCACCGACATTTTGGCGCTTAAGGATGGGCAAGTACGGGCGCAAGGTTACACCGACTACCAACGGCTGGTCAGTAAAGAATTGGTCTATACCGGCATAGTCAGAACCGCAGTGATGGCGGTGGCGCAAACCGCGACCGATGAAGGCCACGACATCGGCCTGATGGCGGAATATTTTGCCACGATGGCTGATGTCTATCGGGTGACGGGCGAACTGGACGAAGCCCACGACCAAACCGACACCGCCGACGGTGCGGAGAAAACCATCGCCGCCAGTGCCAGACGCTTAGCGCGGATGCTCGGTTGCGATTTTACACCGGACGAGATGCCCCGCTGGCAACGGTTCGCCCAGCACCTACGCCACCAGCAATTGCAAAAAATCGCCGCAGCGGCTACGCAATTGGCCGCTCAAGGCAACGTCGCGGACACCGCCCCAATCATCGGTGCGGGTATTGGCCGATTTTTGGCGCGGGAGTTGGCGCAACAAGCGCGGCGGCCTTATCTGGACTTCACCTCACTATGCCCCAGCACCGCCACTTCCCTTAACGCCGCCGACTGTGCGCCAGCGGTGGCGGTGGCGTATTTAGGCCATGCGCTTGCCTAAGGACGGTACGCAATAAGGTTTAGCTTTACTCCTAGGCGTTTTTTTGGCATAACAAAGCTTAGTTAAGGTCAATCCCTATTAAAGTCAATCCCTACAGAGGCGGCTATGTTTACCTTTATTGCGTTCAGTCTCGCATTATGTTTTTTACTGGAAGCCAACAGCCCTTGGTTGGAATGGCTGGTGTCGCCGTGGGTGTTGTATGGCGGCTTGGCCGTGGCGCTGGCGTGCGTGGTGGCGTTGGTCATCGACAAAGGCTTTGCCAGAGTGTGGCACGACCTGTACGCCAGCAGCGTGTTGCTGGTCTGGTATGCCTATTGGCAACCGCTGTTTAAGGACGACACCCCCGTATTCTTTGCCTACGCGCTGTATTTTGTGTTTATGGCCGCGTTTGTCGAACTGTTTTTTATCGGGCGACGCGACAATATCGACAAGGAAGTCTTGCGCCAGCTACAAACATTGGCGCAAAATCTTAAGATCAAATCATGGATGATTATGTTGCTGATCCTGTATAGCTTAGATTTACTGGAACATTACCTGCTGTTTCCGGTAGTCATGACCTTATTGATGCTACGCTACGCCTTATCCACCTATTTGGAAGTGGAAGCCGTTAAAAAACCGTCCTCACGGCAGGGTAGGGATGGGGTTAAGCATTGAGCTTGTAAATTGTATTTTGTAGGGGGTTGAGGCGATAGCCGTATTGCACCGTAGTTG
This sequence comes from Methylovulum sp., assembly GCA_028713595.1. GTDB lineage: Bacteria > Pseudomonadota > Gammaproteobacteria > Methylococcales > Methylomonadaceae > Methylovulum. The sequence goes on from JAQTNZ010000257.1 coordinate 2,701, forward strand.
GTTTTTTATCATCCGGCGCATTACGATAGTGTTAATTCGCCCTGCGCGGGCTGGTAAGCCAGGTAAGGCAATCTATACATATTGCCAGAACATGCACAACAAGACAAAAATATCCTGAATATATGCCTAAAAAAGAATCCGATGACCTAGAAATTGATGTTGTTATTAATAAAATAGCTGATTATTTGAAACAGTATAAAAGTAATGATAACTTGTCAAAAATATATCAATGGCCAATTGATAACGCCATCAAAAAATTAGCTGTTTTTGATGAGTGTGCTAGCAATTGTATTAACCCGAACGATAATACGCTAAATAAAACTCTAGTCGTTAGGGTGTGTATTCAAAAAAAGTTACAAGAAGACATTTCCGACGAATTGAAAAAAAAATATATCAAATAGATTGTCCATGATTGGGGAGGAATTAAAATCGGCAATATTGAAAATTTTATAAAAAATATAAATAATAAAAATAAGGTATTTGAATTTGCCAATATAGCAAGTGTATCTAAGTATTTGGCATTCAGAGAACCAACAGAATATGCAATTTATGATGCCAGGGTCATTTATTCTTTAAATTGGTTGCTTTTTGAAAATGGCTCCGAAAAATTTTTTCCAAGTCCTAATGGGAGAAATACATTGATGGGGGCTTTGGATTACACGATGTTTTTGTTGGTCAAACAACTCTCATTAAAGCATGTTAAAGAAGAAATAGATGGTGATATAAAAAGGCGATTTGAAAAAACTACCGCAAAATCAAGAGCGATAGCGAATTTAAAAAAAAAGCTATACTTTAAAAAGAGTGATGCTTATTCGCACTACTGCAAGTTATTAAATATTCTTGCGATTAAGCTATTTAACGAGGGCGACAAGCACGCATTAACTAAAACCGAAATGATACTTTTTGCAATCGCAGATAAAGATGTCGTGAAATGCGTGTTTAATAAGCTTTTTCCACAAGAGGATAACGCGGTAAGGCTCATTCCGTAACGCGGTAAGGCGCAATTGACTTTCGATTATCCGGTGCATTATACGAGCCGGGGTGCGTAGTGTGGGAGCGATGAAAATAGCTAAAAAAATTTTGCTGATTGCTGGTATCTGTATCATTTTTCCATTAGCCGCTCTAATCGGCTATGATGTCTTATGTTTTATGCCCCACCGAGCGGATATGAGGGAATTGTTATCTGCGGCAGATTCGGAAAATAGGCATCCGCCTCGGATAGTTACTGACCTTATCTATGTTGCCAGTCAAAACGGGACTGCTCTAGCCACAAACGTGGCGCGTCATTTGTTGGTTAGATATACCAAAGCGGCGCACTATAAAATGATGGCTTGGCATGTGAGTTTTTTGCTGTGGGATGGGTTGGTCCGTTTACATTTATCGAAAGAAGAGCAGTATGCCTACTATTGTTTGCTTAGTTTTAACGGCAAAGATTATGGTGTAAATGAATTGTCAACCCGCCTTTTCGCCAAACCATTAAGCCAGCTCAACGAGAAAGAAGCCGTTACAGTTATTGCGACACTTGCAAGCCCATCGTATTTTTCGAATAATCAAGAGGCTCTTAAAGATTACCAAGATCAGCTGCTTGCTGAGTTGGCTGCTGGACACAGAAAAATTAAATAAGCAATGAAAAATAGTTAATTGCGGTGGGCAAAGATAGGTTTAAATAAATGACATGGTTTGTAGCAAGTATTGTTTCTTATTTTGAAGTAATCGGGGAATCTCAGTCAGAATTTCCCATTTACGAAGATTTTTACCTTTTTGAGGCAAATTCTAAGGTCGAGTTAGATAATAAAATTAAAGAGACCATGCAGGGAATTAACGCAGCAGGAACCTCCGGCATTAATTTTGATGGAAAACCTGCAATACAAAAATGTGCAGGAGTGAGAAAAATTAGATCAGTTTACAATGAACCACCGCTTGATATGGATCAAGATCGACCGGGAGATGGCACAGAGTTGACCCACTCATTTTTGATAGCCAGCTCTCTTAAAGATGTTGAGTTGTATGCACAGGGGGCTGCCGTATCCCTGCTTTGTGTCGATGACGCAGCAGTGTAAGTGGTAGGGCGCTTTCTATATACCTTGTGTGGCGCTATCCCATTGCCCTACGCGAGCTATTCGGAAATTTAACTTATAGCGGTTGTTTTAACGGAATGCGCATTACCGCGTTTAATAGCAGTGACACGGCGCGTGGAAACGAGGAAATTAATTCCCAAGCCACATTTCATATTCAGCAATACTTTCTTTATTTTTTCCAGAAAACTCAAGCCCTTCAAAATAATGATGATCTTCATCTTTTAAGTACGGATATACCGCTGTGTGCAATTGCCAAAGAATATCCGCA
>JAQTNZ010000258.1 GCA_028713595.1 Methylovulum sp.
CATGCTCGCTAGGCAACCGTTGCGGCAAGATATAAGTGCGCCCGTTACCTTCAACGCGGTAGCATAATTCAAACTCCTCCATCATACGCACCAGCAATGTGTGCATTCCCTGGTATTCTTTGCCTTGCCAAATGGTTCGCGTGTCATTTTCATTAAAATGTCCGCGTTGGTTTTCCATTAAAGGATGTAACAAGAGCGTAAACAGCGCGTCTATAATCCATTTTGGGCGTAGGAATAGGTATTCACGCAATAACGCATCATTGGGGAAATATTGGCAGACACCTAAAAATGTCAAGGAATTGGCATAATCGCCCAGCAGTTCTTCGGACAAATCGGGCATTAGCTTAAGATAGGCTTCCCAACGCAGATAATGGGTGCCATGGTCGGCTTCCTGTTCCAATTGCGTGCGTAATGCGGCAAAAGACGCTAAATAATCCTGTTCGATATGCGGCAGTAACGCGGCTTGATGAATGATTTCTTGGCGTAATGCCGCAAATTCAGCTTCGGTAGGGGCTTGTGACAAATCGGTTTGGTAGACGCGGTTATGGACATTGGCAAATCTTGCCCTGAGAGCCGCTTCATCACGCAAGGCTTGGCAATGTCCGGCATCCTTATTTTGGATCAACAGGACAGGGCTTTTTTTGCCGAGCATTTCAATGATATTTAGCCAATAGGGCAAATACACGCTATCTTGGATGCGCTCGTTAGTGACCAATGCGTAAAGCGAGTTACCTGTCAGAAAAAATTGATGAGCATAATATTGGATGTCCTGCCCGCCAAAATCCCAAACATTAATGCGTAGTGCTTCGTCAGTTTGCGGCATTTTTTCGTCAAGCCGGATAATGTCAATGCCCCGTGTGGTATCACCCGGGGCCGGCATATCGGCATTGGCATTTTGGAGCTTTCTCTTTAGCGTGGTCTTGCCGGCTTTCCCTTGGCCGACCAACAGCAATTTAGCTTCACGGACTTTGATGGTACCGACTCTGTGTTGTTCATCGAAATAACGGAGGATCGCGGCATTGCCTTGTCTGACAACGTCAATGGGTGGGTTGGTGAGGGGGCAGTCTTGTACACAAATACCCTGTCGCTCATTGCCCCATTTGACTGGGATTCCGTATTTTATCAGGGGCAGTAAGGGGGATAGGTCGGAGACTTGCGTACCTGTGACATCAAGCGACTGCAAGCCCGCCAAGCCCGCTAGCGGGGACAGGTCGGTGACTTGAGTATTGTGGACATAAAGCGACTGCAATGCCATCAAGCCTGCCAGCGGGGACAGGTCGGAGACTGGTGTGCCCCAGGCATAAAGCGATTGCAAGGCTGCCAAGCCCGCCAGTGGGGACAGGTCGGAGATTGGGGTGCCCCAGGCATAAAGCGATTGCAAGGCTGCCAAGCCCGCCAGCGGGGACAGGTCGGAGACTTGCGTATTCCCGACATAAAGCTCTTGCAAGGCAGCCAAGCCCGCCAGCGGGGACAGGTCGGAGACTTGCGTGCTTCCGACAGAAAGCAATTGTAAGTTTAGCAAATGGCTTAACGGGGACAAATCGGTTAAGGCAAATGTGTTGTTATGATGGCCGTCCAACCAAAGTTTTCTGAGTCTTTTTAAATGGATAAATGGGGCAGCTCTCAGCCTAGCTATTTTATTAACAGCCCCTTCATTTGAAGATGCTGTCCACCCATTTTTATCCCGCCACTCACTAGAAAACGACAACTCCTCCAACCAAACCAATTTCCCCAGTTCCTTCGGCACTTCGGTCAAGCCACAGTTGCCCAAATCCAAAAACATGGCCTTAGTTTTCTTGTTTTCTGCGATAAGCTGCCGGGCGAGTTCTGACATGGGGATGTTTCCTGCAAGCGATTAACGAGGGTTACGGTTTAGGGTGGTCAGTTGGCTTTATAACATATCCGCTAAAAATATAACACCTGTGTTTTGTTTGCGGCTTGGTGGTGGGTAGGGAAAGCTATAGGCACATAGATTTGTCCATCATTTGCTGTCAAAATAGCTGCATCTACTGTTTGGAGGCGATGATGAGAACCACTATAACTCTTGATGAGACCCTGTTACTAAAAGCACAGGCGTTGAGCGGCTTACAAGAACGCAATGCCTTGATACGCGAGGCTTTAAATGCCTTAATCCAACGGGAGAGCGCCAAGCGTTTGGCAAAGCTGGCGGGTAGCGAAGCCCAATTGCAAGATATTCCCCGGCAGCGGGAAACCGTGCAGTGATAGGGGTTGACACCTCGCTATGGATTGATCACCTTTGCGGTTTTGATAGTTTGCTGGCTTTGTTATTTGGAACGTGGCTCTATTGACTGCAACTAGCGGGCAAGATGCCCGCGCTCCTTGTTATTAAGTTAATGTATTTTTACCTTTAATTTCAATAAGGTAAATAATATATTATCGTTCTGACGCTTCAGTTTAATCCCTCAACGTCACCCATTAAAAACCTTACCGCGTTTTGCCCCGATTCCCGCCATAAACTTTCCCCTTGCTAACCCCCGGTTTTTGCTTATCCAAGCCCGTATATTTAGTCTTAAACGCTTGGGTCTTGCCCGTCTCCGGCACGGTGCCTTTGGGTTGGAAGGAGGGGATGAGGTGGTGTTTGCCGTTGCCGATCAAATCCGCACGGCCCATGTCTTTTAAGGCGTCGCGCAGCAGCGGCCAGTTTTTGGGGTCGTGGTAGCGTAAAAAGGCTTTGTGCAGGCGGCGTTGTTTGACGCTTTTGGGGATGTAGATGTCGGGGGCTTTGTGGTTGACTTTGTGCAGGGTGTCTTTGCCGGAATGGTACATGGCGGTGGCGGTCGCCATCGGCGAGGGTAAGAAGGCTTGCACTTGGTCGGCGCGGAAACCGTTGCGCTTTAGCCAGAGAGCCAAATTGAGCATGTCGGTGTCGGTGGTGCCAGGGTGGGCGGCGATAAAGTAGGGGATCAGGTATTGTTCTTTGCCCGCTTCTTTGGAGTATTTGTCGAACATCTCCTTAAAGCGGTCATAAGTGCCCATGCCGGGCTTCATCATTTTTGACAACGGGCCTTGTTCGGTGTGTTCGGGGGCGATTTTCAGGTAGCCGCCGACATGGTGAGTGACCAGTTCTTTGACGTATTCGGGCGATTCGACCGCCAAATCATAGCGCAGGCCGGAGGCGATAAAAATCCGTTTGATGCCGGGCAAGGCGCGGGCGCGGCGGTACAGCTTGATGAGCGGGGTATGGTCGGTGTTAAGATTCGGGCAGATGCCAGGATAGACGCAGGAGGGTTTGCGGCAGGCGGCTTCGATTTTTTCATCTTTACAGGCCAAGCGGTACATGTTGGCGGTGGGGCCGCCCAAGTCGGAGATGTGGCCGGTGAAGTTGGGCGAGGTGTCACGGATGGCTTCAATCTCGCGGATGATGGAGTCTTCCGAGCGGCTTTGGATGATGCGGCCTTCGTGTTCGGTGATGGAGCAGAAGGTGCAGCCGCCAAAACAGCCGCGCATGATGTTGACCGAGTGCTGGATCATCTCAAAGGCGGGCACGTTGGCTGTACCATAATAGGAATGCGGTAGCCGCGAGTACGGCAAGTCGAACACGCCGTCCATCTCTTTGGTGGTCAGCGGGATGGGCGGCGGGTTTAGCCAAACCTGACGGTTGCCGTGCTGTTGGATTAACGGTCTGGCGTTGCCGGGGTTGGTTTCGGCGTGCATCACCCGCGAGGCATGGGCGTATAACACAGGGTCGTCTTTGACGGCTTCATAAGCGGGCAAGCGCAACACGGTCTTGGCGCGTTGGCTACGCAGCAACAGCTTGTCAAAGCGGATGGCGCTCTCACCTGCGTCCAGACGGCTGTCGGTGGGCGCGTCGGGTTTTAAATCGCAAGCGGGTTCTTCTTGGTAGGGGTTGACCGGCGGCATTAACGCGCCCGGTTTGTCTATGTCGGTGGAGTCCTTAACGGCGTAGCCTTCGGGGATGTCTTTGACAAAATGGGCGGTGCCACGGATGCCGGTCAATTGGCCGATGGTTTCGCCGTTGGCGAGGCGGTGGGCAATTTCGACAATTTGCCGCTCGGCATTGCCGTAGACCAGCAAATCGGCTTTGGCATCGAGCAACACCGATTTGCGCACGGTGTCCGACCAGTAATCATAATGGGCGATACGGCGGAGGCTAGCTTCAATGCCGCCGATAATCACCGGCACGTCCTTAAAGGCTTCGCGGCAGCGGTGCGAGTAGACATTAACGGCGCGGTCAGGGCGTTTGCCGGCCACGCCATCGGGGGTGTAGGCATCGTTGGAGCGGATTTTTTTGTCGGAGGTGTAGCGGTTGACCATCGAGTCCATGTTACCGCCAGTAACCCCGAAAAACAGGTTCGGGCGGCCTAGGGCTTTAAAGTCCGCCGCGCTCGTCCAGTCCGGTTGCGAGAGGATGCCGACCCGAAAGCCTTGCGCTTCCAGCAAACGCCCGATCAGGGCCATGCCAAAGCTGGGGTGGTCGATATAGGCGTCGCCAGTCACTAAGATAATGTCGCAACTGTCCCAGCCTAAGCCGTCCATTTCGGCGCGGGTCATCGGCAGCAACGGGGCGATACCAAAGCGTTGCGCCCAATATTTGCGGTAGCCGAACAGGTAGGGGGCGGGTAAGGTGTCAGTCATGGTTTTATCACTTGTTTAAGGGTACTGGCGTTGTGTTTTTTCAAATCTTTCACAAACGCCGGAAAGTCTATGTGCAGTTGTTGCTCCAGGGTGGCGGCGCGGGCGCGTAGGTCTTTTAAGGTCACGGCGGCGCTGGATTTAAAGGCCAAACCGATGATGTTGCCGCGCCCGACCACGGGCAAAAACAAAATTTTCCACTCAAACGCCCGCCCCAGCCATAAGGCGGCGGCTTGGAACGCAGGATTCGCCGTGCCGCCCCATAAGTTGATGACCAACAGGCCATCGTCTGCCAACAGGGCGTGGCAAGCGTCAAAAAACGCTTGGTTGCTGATGGCTTCGGCCATGCCGTCATGGTCAAACGCGTCCACCACCAACAGGCCGTAGTGTTCGCGCCCCGATTCCATACGGCTGCGGACATAGTCGCC
>JAQTNZ010000259.1 GCA_028713595.1 Methylovulum sp.
GGGGGTTGCCGTGCAACTGGGCTTGGATAGCCCCGCCAAAAAACCGGCAGGGCCGCCCAGCGCCGCCCTGAACGCCGCCGAACAGCAACAATGGCAAGTGATATGGCAACAATGGCAAAGCTCGCTGGCAAAAGCCATTAACAGCTTAGGCCAAGATGAACACAACCAAGCTTTGCAGGCAACCTTGACCAACATGCTGCAAGCCTCTGGTACGGCCTTTCAGGCAGGTCTGACAGGCCAAGATACAGGCGGGGATGATCCGGTGCGGACATTTTTTAGCCAATCATGGGAACAACTGGCTCCGCAACTGAAACAACTGGGCAAGCAAATGCCGGGATTGGACGGCTTTAATTATTTGGGCATGATCGCCGCCACCGATGTCATGTACGAATTGGACAATAAGGTCGCACCCTTAGGGATTACCTTGACATCGGATGGTTTGCGCAAGTTGGCACGATTGTTGATTGCAGGAAAACAACAACGGACATAAGCATAAGCATAACCATTACCCTGACCCTGACCCTGACCAATATCCCAGCTTATGGCGGGAATTATCGGTTAGCTTGCAAATCTAATAAACATATTGGAGAAAAGCAAATGAACAAAATCATGTCAGTTTTTCTGTTGATTTTTTTGGGAACCGCCCTGTCACCCGCACAAGCTGAAGAGGTTTTTAAATGTATTATTGATTATAAAACCGTTTATCAGACTGACCCGTGTCCGGCCACGGCGATTAAAACGGAAGAAATTGAGATTAAACAAAAAGACCCTGCCAAAGAAGCCGAGGCGCAAGCCAAACTAAAAGCTTGGGAAGATGATTTTAACAAACGGGAAGCTACGGAAAAAAAAGCCCAACAAGAGCGGCAGGCAGAACTGGACCGGCAAGCGGCTATTAACGCCCTTAACCGCAATGCCAAAGCGGAAGAAGATTTTGCCGCCGCACAACGGCAACGGAACGAGTTCAACCACTCCTTTTACGGTTACGGTTATAACCCGCCTTACAATGCGGCACCTGGCGGCTATTACTTTGATGGTTTCAACTACCCATGGCATCCCAGACACGAATGGCAAAGACCGCACGTTGTCAGGCCACAACCGCAACCAGAATACAGAGGCCGTTTAGCACGGTGATACCCCATTAACTTACCCGATTAACCACAAGCATGATTGAAAAACATCCGCACCCGTTATTAGCCCCCTTAAACTTTGATAACTCATTCGTCCGCGAATTGCCCGCCGACCCTGAGCCACTCAATTATCGCCGCCAAGTCTTGGGAGCCTGTTATTCTAAAGTGCAGCCCACCCCCGTCAGCCAACCACAGGTGGTGGCATCGGCATGGGAAGTAGCCAAGTTACTGGATTTGCCACCCACTGCCTGTGACAGCGAGGCGTTTGCCCACATATTTGCCGGCAATACTCTAGCAGAAGGTATGGAAGCTTATGCGACCTGTTACGGCGGCCACCAATTTGGCAGTTGGGCGGGGCAACTGGGCGATGGCCGCGCCATTAATTTGGGCGAAGTGGTCAACCAAGCGGGCGAGCGTTGGACGTTGCAACTGAAAGGCGCCGGCCCTACGCCCTACTCGCGCACCGCTGACGGTTTGGCGGTATTGCGCTCTTCGGTGCGGGAATTTTTATGCAGCGAAGCCATGTTCCATTTAGGCGTACCCACCACCCGCGCCTTAAGCTTGGTCTTGACTGGCGATACGGTCATCCGTGATATGTTTTATGACGGCAACCCTAAAGCCGAACTGGGGGCGGTGGTCTGCCGGGTCGCCCCGTCATTCACCCGTTTTGGCAGTTTCCAAATTTTTGCCGCACGCGGCGATTTGACGGTGCTTAAGCAACTGGTTGATTACACGATACGCACTGACTTCCCGCACCTAGGCGCACCCTCCCCCGCCGTTTATCTGCAATGGTATGAAGAGGTTTGCCGCCGCACCGCTAACATGATTGTGCATTGGCAACGGGTAGGCTTTGTGCATGGGGTCATGAACACTGACAACATGTCGATTTTGGGGTTGACTATAGACTATGGCCCTTACGGTTGGCTGGAAGGTTTTGACCTAAACTGGACTCCCAACACCACCGATGCCGCCGACCGCCGCTACCGCTTCGGCAACCAGCCGGCAATTGCTTTTTGGAATTTGGGGCAATTGGCAAACGCCATTTTCCCCTTGCTGGACAGCGAAGACATCGCCCCCCTGCAAGCCGCGCTCAATACTTACCAGCAAACCTTTGCCAACGGCTGGCAAGCCATGATGGCAAACAAACTGGGCTTGGAACGCTTTAACCCCGACAGCGATTATGAGTTATGCACAGAATTGCTCACTCTCTTGCAAAGTGTTGAAACCGACATGACGCTATTTTTCCGCCATTTGGCCGATCTGGACAGCCACGCAGGCCACGCCGATGATGCGCAGCTAATGTCGCCCTTGCTGGCTGCCTATTACCTGCCCGAACATATCACCCCCGACTACCAAGCACGGTTAGGGGCATGGCTTAGGGCTTACCTTGGGCGCGTCCGCACCGATGCCGTGCCGGATGATGTGCGCCGCCAACGCATGAACGCGGTCAACCCCAAATATGTGCTACGCAACTACCTCGCCCAACTCGCCATAGACCAAGCCGAACAAGGTGATTTTAGCAAAGTCCATGAATTGCTGGAGCTGTTGCGCCACCCTTATGATGAACAGCCGGACAAGGAAGCTTTTGCCGCCAAACGCCCCGATTGGGCCAGGCAACGGGCGGGATGCTCGATGTTATCGTGCAGTTCCTGATAATTTTGGAGAAAAACTATGATGACCCAAACCCAAGCCGACACCTTGGCGGCACACTGGCTTACTGCGTGGAACCAACACGATCTCAGCCAAATCTTAGCCCATTATGCCGATGGCATTGAATTTACCAGCCCGTTTGTCGTGGCTTTGCAACATCAAGCAGACGGTAGCCTGCATGGCAAAGCCGCCTTGGCGGAATATTTTGCCCAAGGTTTGGCAAAATACCCTGATCTGACCTTCCAGCTCCATCATATACTGGCCGGCGTCAATAGCGTCACCTTGGTCTATACCAGCGTCAATGGCTTGCTGGCCGCCGAGGTGATGGAAGTCAACGCCGAGAGCTTGATCTGTCGGGTGCAGGCGCATTATTGCGGATTCTAAGAATCCATGCCGACAAACCCAGTCGGAATGAGGTAAGAGCGAGAGGATTTAAGCGGAAATATCGATAAAACCATGCAGTCCGCGCTTGGACTTGACCGCCAGCCATTCTTTCAGCATCAATAATTCTTCGCTGTCCTGCAAACCCTCCAAACTTTGTTTGTGCCGAAGTAAGCGGAACGCAGCGGCCAACACCTTATAACGCTCGCCAGTAATGCCTGCCCGCCTTAAGCCCACCGTGTTAAGCTTGTAATGCTTGGCGGGCCGTCCGCCGATTAAGGTAAAAGGGATGACATCCATATTCAGGCCGGTAGTGCCCTGCACTATCGCAAACGCCCCGATACGGCAAAATTGGTGCACCACCACCCCACCCCCCATAAAGACGTTGTTGCCGACTTGGACGTGACCGCCTATCGCCACATTGTTGGCAAAAATGGTCTTGTCACCGACCGTGCAATCATGGGCGACATGGCTATTGTTCATAAAATAACAGCCTGAGCCTATGCGGGTTTCAGCATCGGCCTTGCTGGCACGGTGGGCGGTAAAACCCTCGCGGAACACATTGTTGTCCCCACAAATCAACCACGAAACCGTTTCCGCCTTAAAGCTGGTGTCCTGCGGCAAATCACCCAAAACCGCGTGCGGGTGCAGGATATTGCCCGCGCCCATTTTCACATAAGGCTGCACCACGGCATGGGCGCCGATATTACAGTTATCGCCGATTGCCACCGCGCTTTCGATGACAGCAAACGGGCCGACAGTGACGTTGTCGCCCAATTTGGCATCACTGGCAATGTAGGCGGTGGGATGGATAAGGCTTGTCATGGTTAATGTCCGTTTAGGTTTGCTAGGTTGTTGGCCATCTTAAATCGCCAATGAAGAGTGTAAGTTGCGCTATTGATATAACGTCAGGAAAAATAGAAACAGTTTATTTACCAAAAATATTCTTAGGCTATAATTAAGTTGCCCGCTTTAGATAACAACAATAAAAGGCCGCACCTGATACTATGAACAGGGAACAAATACTGGCGCTCGCACCTGATAGTGCCTCGATAACCGCCGCAAAAACACTCGGTAACGTCAAAACGTGGCCGTTGCTGGGCTTTAATGACCGCGCCATCTGGGGCGAGTGCAAAGGCAGCGGCTCCAAACCTTACCAAACGCGGATAGACTTAAGCGGCAACGCCTTTAAATGCTCCTGTCCTAGCCGTAAGTTTCCCTGCAAACATGGCTTGGCCTTGTACCTATTGTATAGTGACGATCCGCAACACTTTAGCCAACAACCCGAAGAGCCGCCTTGGGTGGCGGAGTGGTTGTCGGCAAGACATGGGCAAGGTGCAAAAGCCCAAAAAACACCCGCCAGCAACAAGCCCATCGACCGCAAAGCCCAAGAGAAACGCCAGCAACAGCGTGATGCACAAATCCTGCAAGGCTTGGCGGAACTGGGCTTATGGCTGGAAGACAGTGTCCGTATCGGCTTTGCCGAACTGACCTTAAAACCGTTACGCTATTGGGACGGGCTGGCGGCACGGATGGTTGATGCCAAAGCGCCGGGTTTGGCGGCGCGTATCCGTAAATTAAGCGCCTTGGCACTGCAAAAAGGCGATAATTTAAACCTGTTTGCCCAAGAAATAGCCCGCTTGCATTTATTGGTCAAAGCCTATCCGCACCGTGACCAGTTACCCGCCGAAACCTGTGCCGACATTAACCAACTGATCGGCGTGTCCCTACGCGAAGAAGATGTGCTAAAAACTCCGGCGGTCAACGACGAGTGGCTGGTGTTGGCAAGCCGTTACAGCGAAGAAAATGCGCTGGTCACCCACGAAGTTTGGTTGGCGGGGGTCAACACCGGACAGCTGGCCAAATTGCTGCATTTTGCC
>JAQTNZ010000260.1 GCA_028713595.1 Methylovulum sp.
TTCATTTAATTCAGTGGGCACGGCTGCCCGTCATCCAAGGACGCGCCGCCGTTACATCCAAAAGACCAACGCCATAAGGCGTATTCCGTAAAGTGCAATAGGCGATAGCCGTATTGCACCGCATGTTCACTTACACTCTTTCGGCGCATTACGGCTATCGCCTAATGCGCCCTACAGCAATTAGCCCGTAAGGTTGGTAGTTATCGGATTCAGCAATATCAAATGGAGCCATTCCAGCTTTATTTTTACAGTCCAAATTGACTCCAACCTCTATGAGAATTTTTGCAGTACAATCCTGACGGCAAGATATGGCCTCATGCAACGGCGTATTTCCATCATTGTCTGCTAAATTTGCATCCGCCCCAGCTTCTAATAAGAATAATTGGATAGCAATTGCATCTCCTAATATAGCCATCCAATGTAAGGGGGTTTTTCCATTATCTCCTCGGCTGTTAACACCAATATTTTTCACATTTTCAAAACTTGGCAAATCAGCTACATCAGAAAGTATCTCTTCAAGTGTCAACATAAAGTGTAATCCCCCTAAAGCAAAAATTCCACGCTAACCGCTGCGCCGCCTAAAAAGCTGGCTTCTATGCGCAATGTGCCTTGGTAGACTTCGATGATTTCGGCGACGACGCTGAGGCCTAGGCCGTGGCCTGGGGTGGATTCGTCCGCCCGCCCGCCTCTTTTGAGGATATGGCTGATCTGTTCGGTGTTGATGCCGGGGCCATCGTCATGGATGCTAAGGGTCAAGCGTTGGTTTTCTTTATGGCCTTGGATTTCAACCCGCCGGTCGCCCCATTTACAGGCGTTGTCGAGCAAGTTGCCGAGGATTTCGATCAGGTCGGCTTCATCACAGCGTAGGCGCAGGTGGGGGTCTACGCGGTTGCTGATCTGGAGGTTTTTGTTGCGGTAGACTTTGCCAAGGGAGGCGGTGAGCCTATCGGCCACGCCGTGCACGGCGATGGCAGGGGCGGTGGCGGCGTGGCTGGCGGCGCCGGCGCGTTGCAGTTGCCGTTCGACAATGCGCATCATGCGGGCACTTTGTTCGGTCACGGATTCGGGCAGGGTTTCCGGTTGGTCAACCGCGCCTATCAATACCGCCAGCGGCGTTTTTAGGCTGTGAGCCAAGTCCGCCAAGGCATTGCGGTAACGGGTTTGCCGCGCCCGCTCTTGGCTTAAGAGGCTATTGATGTGGTCGGTCAGTTGTTTGATTTCCCTAGGATAGTCGCCATTGATTTGGTTGCGCTCGCCGATTTCGATGGCGTTAAGTTCCCGCCGGACTTTGCGTAGGGGATTTAAACCCCAGTGCAGCAACCAGATTTGTGAGGCCAGCAAGAGGATGGCGGCGCTGGCCAAGCCGCCCCATAAGCGTTGCCGATACAAGGTGATTTGCTGATGTAACGGCTGCAATTCATCCATCAGGTAAAAGTTAAAAGCATAAATGCCATTTTTCAGGGTGCGCTGGAACCCGAAACCTAATAGGCAATAGTCTTTGCCATCGGGCATGTGCACATCAGCCCAGTGTTTTTCGCCCACTTGTAGCACAAAGGGGGCTGGGGTTGGCCTATCCTGCAATGAGGGTGAGCGCCAGAGGGGGTTATCGCTCTGGTTGTTGCCGATAAAGGCATATAGCCCAGAATCCGGTAGGGCGAGCTGGGGGTAAGGCAGGTGGGTCGGTAGGGGCATGACTAGTTCGCCGGTCTCTTCCACTTCGGCTGCCGATAGCAGTTGATAGAGTTGCCCCATCATACGTTCACGCAAGGAGGCGCGGGCGGTTTCGACAAAGGCGGTATCTAAGACGGCGCCGGTGGCGGTCAGGAAAATGACCAAGACGAGGATGGCGGTGAGGTTGAGCCGGACATACAGCGAGTTTACCATGTGGGGGATTGCCTAAATCAAGCGATAACCCCGGCCACGCACCGTTTCGATGGGGTTTTTAAGGCCGTCCGGGTCTAGTTTGCGGCGCAGACGGCCTACTACGACCGTCAGCACATTGCTTTCGGGGTCGGTGTCGTGGGGATAGAGGTAGTCGCCCAGTTCATCTTTGGACACAATTTTCCCTTGTTGCCGCGCCAGATATTCCAGCATCCGGTATTCAAAGCTGGTCAAGTCAATGTCCTGCCCGTCCATTGTGACCCGTTGGGTGTCTAGGTTGAGTGTCATATAGCCGCAATTGAGTAAGGATTGCGGCGCACCTAGCGCCCTGCGTAATAATGCTTTGAGGCGGGCGGACAGCTCTTCCATCTGGAAAGGTTTCGCCAAATAATCATCGGCCCCGGCTTCCAGGCCTTCGACCCGCTCTTGCCAGCGTCCGCGCGCGGTCAGCACTAGCACGGGCAAGGTGCTGCCCTGTTGGCGCAAGCGTTTGATGATCTCCAACCCCGATAAGCCGGGCAAGCCTAAGTCGATGATTGCCGCATCCAGCGGGTATTCGCTGGCTAGATATAGCCCTTCTAAGCCGTCCCCTGTCTCATCTAGGGTATAGCCTTCTTTGGTAAGTTGCCTACGGATTTGGGCGCGGATGTCGGTTTCATCCTCAATAATCAAAACACGCATAGTTTATCGTCATGGGGAATATACTTCAAACGGTCACGTTTTCGGTTTTTAGTGTGAAGGAGCGCGGGCATCCTGCCCGCTAGTTGCGGTCAAGAAACCTAAGCTCCAAAAACCGAAAACTTGACCGTTCAGAGTATATATCAGGTTACGTTGCCTTAAACCCGCTGGCAGAAAGCTACCCTAGCCTTTCACTATTATTACCTTCGGCGGCACACTCTAAAAAAACAGCAATAGAACCACAAAGTTATTGATTATAACGCGGCGATTGTGAACGGATTGTTAACGGGAAAACGCACTCGCATGACGGCATGTTGTCCGGTATTATGACCGAATAACCTCACTTTCGGAACCTAACCATGAGCTTATTCCGTTATTTTTGCCCGGCCGGCACAGCCTTAAAACGCTACGCCCTACTGATAGGCTGGTCGTTTTGGCTGGCCGTTTTGCCAGTGGGCGCATTCACATTAACCGCACAAGTGACCGATGGTGGCGGGCGGATCGCCGCCTTGCCCCATGGCATAGACTGCGCCCCTTATTGCACTATCGAAACATCCGCTAAGGCCATGGCCCATTTGTTCGCGATACCTGATAAAGGCTACCGCTTGCAGGGCTGGGAAGGTGGCTGCGCCGATACTTTAGGCCCGCTATGCACCCTTAAGGTCATGGGGAACAGCACGGTGGTGGCACGTTTTGTCAAAGCCCCAACCTCGCAAAAACCGGCCAAGGTGTTGCTGTTGCTGCATGGCGAAGGGGTCAAGCACACGGTTTGGAACGAGTTTGTCAAACAGCGTTTCAATAACCGTTGTCCGGTCATTTACGGCGGCGTTGTTTTGGGTGATGACGCATTCGACCCCGACAATAAGGTGTACTGCTACCGGATTGCGTTTGGTTATTACGATATGCTCAACCTTAGTATGACCGGCCATAATCCCCCTAAACCACCTTCCAGCACACGTCTGGGTTATGAAGTTCGGGCGGCGGTATTGGGCGTGTTGGATCGCCATCCCAACGCCAGTTTGACTTTGGTCGGGCAAGCACGCGGGGCAGTGGCGGCACAGGCTTTTTTACAAACCGATTGCGAGGAACGTAAGCATATAGTGGGCCTGTTAGCACTGGAGCAAAACGCCCCTAACAACACCCCTGCCCTGACTGGCTTGCTCCGTACCGCAAGCGCCTCGCCCCGCCACACCGCCACCCTTACGCTTAAGGCGACACCGGAAGAGGATGCGCAACTGAGCGCCGCCCTCGCCCAACTGAACCAGTCTTGGTGGCTGGGGAGGTGATTATCCGCCCCCTACCCGCGCTAGTTTGCCTATTGCTTATCCTAATGCCTGGTATTGGGAGCTGGCAAGCTTACTATGCGCGTCCTAGCCAAGACAACCGCTTTGATGCAGATAGTTGGGGCAAACCTTCCCGCACCCACACCTTTACAGGTCGGCTTGCGCAGACCAGCCTAGACCAGGCCGCTAGCACTGAGTTGACTATACCGCTGACGCTACCTACAGCCCCGCCGGAACGCACTTCGATACAAATGTGGCAACAGTTGGAAGTGTTGCTGTCACAGGCACAATACCAGCAAATCCCTATCATCTCGGCCTTGCTGGCCGAAACCTTGCGCAAACAACCTGATCCCGACGTGTATCAGCGTATCATTAATATGCTGATGCAGAGGGATGTGCCTATGGAAGTTAAAGCTATCCTGCTCGATTTATTGGCCGAAACCGCCACCACCGAGGCACTGGAACAACTGCTTGATTTGGCGGCACTAGGGCAAGAAGCGGATTCGTCCTTATCTATGTTGGTCTTGCAAGCTATCGCCCGTATTGGTGACAGCCGTTGGGATGGGCTATTCCATGAAGAGCTGTCGCCTATTTTGGAAACCGCTTGGTCTGACCCTAGCAACACCGATCCGGCTTTTTTGGCGGCTATTGGTAAAGCCATTGCTACGGTAGGCGCTCCCCAAGGCGTGGAGCAGTTATTACAAACTGTATCGGGAAGCAACGCCAATAAAAACACAGAAACCACCCACCGTATCAAACAGGAGGTGGCTTTTAAGGCCATTCCCCAAGTCCGCAACCCTGCCGCCGTTGATGTATTAGCCACCCGCTTAGAGCAAGAGCCTTTAGGAACCGCTGCCTTTGAGGTCAGCGGCACCGCTTTGGCAAAAATAGGCAACCCTATCGCCACTCAGAAAATAGCCCATTGGGCTAAGGGCGCCCCTACTGAGGGTGCCAGAAACCTTAAGGACTGGTTGGCCAACGTCCATGATGAAGGCTCTCTGGCCTCGCTTTCGGCAATAGCCCAGACAGAGTTTAAAAGCCCTGCCATCGGGGCGGTGATGGCGCAGGTTGCCGCCAATACCCAACCCAAAACGGCATCACCGACACACACCCTCGCGGGGCATGGCATAGCCCATTTGCAACAAGGTATGAAGATCAATAAATAATGCCGACAATTTTTTAC
>JAQTNZ010000261.1 GCA_028713595.1 Methylovulum sp.
TGCAGCCCGGTGATTTTGACACCAAAAAATACTCGGCACGGCTGGTGTCCTGCGGGTTTCCGTATCTGATCGTGCCCGTGTTCAATTATGAAACGGTCAGGAAAGCCCGCTTTAACTATAAAGCCTGGAGCCAGTCGAGCGCACCGCAAACCGCCGCCCAAGAAATTTTGCTGTTCTCGCCGAAAACTTTGCACTTGGATGCCAATTTCCACGCCCGCCTGTTAGGTTCGCGCATCGGCATCCACGAAGACCCACCTGTGGGCAGTGCCATCCCGGCGTTTGCGTCTTATTTGTGTTCGTTTGATTTCATGCAGAAAGGCACATACACCTTTTCCGTAGATCGCGGCGAAGACAAACATCGGCGTAGCCTGCTAAATCTGGAAATGGATCATAAAGGCCAAGACAGCCTGACCATTCGGGTGGGTGGTGAAGCGGTGCTGGTGGCAAAAGGGTTGATGACCATCCCCGATTTGCCTTAGTGGCTCCACCCTCCCCGGCGCGGGACAGATTGTTAAACAAGGAACTGACATGAAAAAACGCTTGGTCGTGATTGGCAACGGCATGGCGGGGATGCGGACAGTAGAAGAATTGCTGGCCGCCACACCCGACAACTATGAGATCACCGTCTTCGGTGCCGAACCCTACGGCAATTACAACCGCATCTTGCTGTCTTCGGTGCTGTGCGGGGAAAAAAAAATCGGTGACATTGTCATTAATGACCGCCAATGGTATGCCGATAACGGTATTTGTCTCCATACCGGCGCAGCCAAAACTGTAGTGCGCATCGACCGCGCCAGAAAACAAGTCCATGCCCAAGACGGCACCATCGCCCGTTATGACCGCCTGTTGATCGCCACCGGTTCGACCGCCGTCAAACCCGCCCTGCCCGGCCATGATTTGGCGGGTGTGGTCAGTTTCCGTGATATTGTCGATGTCGAAACCATGCTCGCCTATAGCCGTAGCCACCGTAAAGCCGTGGTCTTAGGTGGCGGCCTATTAGGTTTGGAAGCCGCCAACGGCTTGGTGCAACAGGGCATGGACGTGACCGTTATCCATAACAACGAAGTGTTGTTGAACCGGCAATTGGACAAACCGGCGGCGCAACTGTTGCAAGCGGCCTTGGCAGAGCGCGGCATCCACTTCAAAATGGCCGCCCAAACCCAAGCCTTACTGGGCGACGGCCAAGGCCACATCCGCGCCGTGAGCTTTGCCGATGGCAGCGTCCTCGACTGTGATCTGTTTGTTATGGCGGTAGGGGTACGACCCAATATCGCCCTGGCGCAACAATCCGGCCTGTACTGTGAGCGGGGTATAGTTGTTAATGACACCCTGCAAAGCTACGACCCCAGCATTTACGCGGTCGGGGAATGTATCCAGCATCGCGGCGACACCTTTGGCTTGGTCGCGCCGTTGTTTGAACAGGCCAAAGTGTGCGCCAACCATCTAGGCGCCCACGGGGTTGCGCAGTACATCACCCTGCCCACCGCCACCAAGCTGAAAGTGACGGGCATCAACCTGTTTTCGGTCGGTGATTTTATCGGTGACACCCAAAGTGAAACCATCCATTTCACTGATTCCGCCCTGGGCATTTACAAAAAACTGGTGATTAAGGCCGGCAAACTGGTAGGTGCGGTGCTGTATGGCGACACCGCCGATGGCCCGTGGTATCAAGAGCTATTGGAACAGGGGCAAGATATTGCCGGAATACGTGACGGGCTGGTTTTTGGCAAGCATTATGCGGAGGTTGGCTAATCATCATAAAATAGGCGCATTATCTATCACCCGCCTATCTTTACAAAGGAATCGCCTTGCAGACACATTTATACGCTTATCTTGACACGAGTGACTATATTGATTGGCAACATCCTTTGGTAAAAGCAACGGCAGCCAAATTGGCGACCGGATGCCATACCGATACGGAAGTGGCGAAACAATGTTTCGAGTTTGTCCGCGACAGCATCAAGCACAGTTGGGATTACCGGATAAATCCTCTCACCTGTAAGGCCTCCGAGGTTTTAAGCCACGGCACGGGCTATTGTTACGCGAAAAGCCATTTGTTAGCGGCTTTATTAAGGGCCAATGGCATTCCGGCCGGGCTTTGTTACCAACGCCTTAGCGTTGGTAACGGTGGTGCACCTTATTGCCTGCACGGTTTAAATGCCCTGTATCTCCAACAATACGGCTGGTACCGTGTCGATGCCAGAGGCAACAAAACAGGTGTCAATGCCATCTTTGCCCCGCCTGAAGAACATTTGGCGTTCCCTATTATGGATGACTTAGAACAAGATTTTTTGGAGATATGGCCGGAACCCTTACCGCTAATCATTAAGGCGTTGACTTGCCATAAAACCGTAGAACAGCTGGCCGAAAACTTACCCGATATTGAAATAGCCCAAACCAAGCATCGTCACCAACAAAGCTGGCGGGAGCAAAACCAAGCCGGAATAATCGGCTATAACCAGCAGGTCGATGAACAAGGGGTATTTTCAGATGGGCTACGCAGCTTCTGATAGTTAAGTTAATGTTTTAATCTAAATCAATTTTTTATATCGGATGACGTAGGTCGGGCAGGCTGTTTCTGCCCGACACTCCACCGCCACTACAAGTAAAGCTTAAGGCCCATGAGGGCGTTGTCCAGCACTTACTGTTTCAACGGCTAGAAATGTCGGGCTGAAACAGCCTGCCCGGCCCACGCCTGTGTTATAACCCATTTTGCCCCCCTATGACCAAAACCATACTTACCACTTGCCCTTATTGCGGTGTCGGCTGCGGTGTCAACGCCGTAGTCAATGACTCCCAGCGTTCTGTCGAGATTCAAGGCGACAAAAACCATCCCGCCAACTTTGGCAGGTTATGTTCCAAGGGATCGGCACTGGGCGAGACTATCGGACTTAAAGGCCGTTTGTTGGAGCCACACATCAATGGCCGCGAAGCCAGTTGGAAAGAAGCGTTGGATCTAGTTGCCAATACCCTGCTGGCCACCCTTAAGCAATACGGCAAGGACAGTGTCGCCATTTACGGCTCAGGGCAATTGCTGACCGAAGATTATTATGTCGCCAATAAGCTGATGAAAGGCTTTATCGGCAATGCCAATATCGACACCAATAGCCGTTTGTGCATGTCCTCGTCAGTGGCAGGGCATAAACGCGCCTTTGGCGCCGACACCGTACCCGGTTGTTATGGCGATTTTGAACTGGCGGATTTGATCGTCCTGATCGGCTCCAACACCGCATGGTGCCATCCGGTCAGTTTCCAGCGCATCCGCGCCGCCAAAGAAGCCAACCCACAATTAAAAATTGTCGTCATTGACCCGCGCCGTACCGCCACCTGTGATATTGCCGATTTGCACCTGCCGCTGGCGGCGGGTAGTGACACCAACTTGTTTAATGGTTTGTTGCATTATTTGGCAGGTCTGGGGCAACCAACCGTCAACGCCGAGTTTATCGGCCAACACACCGAAGGCTTCGATGCCGCCTTAGCCACCACCATCGGCGCAAATCTTGGGCAGGTCGCCACGGACTGCCTGCTTGATCCAGAGGCTGTGCAACAGTTTTTTGAGTGGTTCGCCGCTACCGACAAGGTCATGAGCTTATACAGCCAAGGAGTCAACCAGTCCACAGCGGGTACGGACAAGGTCAACGCCATCATCAATTGCCATTTGGTCACCGGACGCATTGGCAAGCCGGGCATGGGGCCGTTCTCGCTGACCGGACAACCCAATGCGATGGGTGGGCGTGAAGTCGGCGGCTTGGCGCACCAGTTGGCTGCGCATATCGATTTTTCCAACCCCGCCGAGATAGACTTGGTTGCCCGGTTTTGGCACACCGACAACATCCCGTCCCAAGGCGGCTTGCCTGCCGTGGCCTTATTCGACGCCATTTATGACGGCAAGGTCAAAGCCGTGTGGATTATGGGCACTAATCCGGTGGTCAGCCTACCCGATGCCGACAAAGTCAAGCAAGCCCTACAACGTTGTGAGTTTGTCGTGGTGTCCGATTGTATCGCCGACACCGACACCACCGCGCTGGCGCACGTACTATTGCCCGCCCAAGGTTGGAGCGAGAAAAACGGCACAGTCACCAATTCCGAGCGGCGGATTTCCCGCCAACGCAGCCTGTTCGGCGGGGCTGGCAACGCCCGACCGGATTGGTGGATCATCTGCCAAGTTGCTAGGCGGATGGGCTTTGCCAAAGCCTTCGCCTTTGCACATCCGGTGGAGATTTTCCGCGAACATGCCGCCTTGTCCGGTTTTGAAAACCACGGCCAGCGCGATTTTGACATCTCCGCCTTTGCCAACATTAGCTTGGCCGATTATGACGCATTCCAGCCCGTACAATGGCCGGTCAACGCTGCGCACCCAAAAGGCACGGCACGGCTGTTTGCGGACGGGCAGTTTTTCACCCCCTCCCAAAAAGCCCAGTTTATCGCCATCACCCCTCGCCCTCCCGTCAACTTGCCTGATGCCGACTATCCGCTGATTCTGAACACAGGCCGCTTGCGTGACCAATGGCACACCATGACCCGCACCGCCCTCGCCAGCAAACTCAACCAACACAAACCGGAACCGTTTGTGGAAGTGCATCCTGCCGATGCCCAACGTTTCGGGCTGGCATCTAACAGCTTGGCCATTATCACCAGCCGTTGGGGCGAGATGATTGCACGGGTGCTAATCACTGACAGCCAAATCCCCGGCAATGTCTTTGTGCCCATGCACTGGACGGGACAATACGCCAGCCACGGACGCATGGGTGCATTGGTCAATCCGGTGGTTGACCCCGTTTCCAAACAGCCGGAATGCAAACATACACCAGTACGCATCGGCACCTATCCGGCAGTGTGGCATGGGTTTATGTTAGCGCGCCAGGAATTGGCGATCAGCCCAGGCCATGACTGGGTGAAGATCAAAGGCGACCAATTGTACCGTTATGGATTGGCAGGCGAACAATTGCCCGACTCATGGCAAGCCTGGGCGCAAACCCAATTGGGTGACGACCCGCAAGCACATT
>JAQTNZ010000262.1 GCA_028713595.1 Methylovulum sp.
TGAAATGATTTCTGATTTTCCTTTTATCGGTAGCGATCAAAGCCAAATCAAGAAAAATATTCGGCGGCATGTCTATGAATCCCACTCCATTTATTATCGTATCGATGCGAATAAGATTAGCATCTTACGGATATTAGGCCCCGGCGAAGATCCGTTGAAGCACTTAAAATAAGCGTATAGATTCAGTTGAAACCTGCAAATATCATCTTTTTTTATAACCAAAAAAGCCCCGGCTGCCAAAGGCAACCGGGGCTTTTTCAGTTTCAGAGCCGATCAGCTTAAAGACATCGCCTTGGCAACGTCCCTAAACCTCTACAAGCCCTAAAGGTAGCTAGGCTTACATCATGCCGCCCATGCCACCCATACCGCCCATGCCACCCATATCTGGCATACCTGCGCCTTTTTCATCGCTAGGTGCATCAGCAATCATGACTTCGGTGGTCAGCATCAGGCCAGCGATGGACGCGGCGTTTTGCAAGGCGGTGCGGGTCACTTTCGCAGGGTCTAAGATACCCATTTCGATCATGTCGCCGTATACGCCAGTGGCGGCGTTGTAGCCAAAGCTGCCAGTGCCTTTTTTGACTTCGTTGAACACCACGGATGGCTCGTCACCGGCATTGGCGACGATTTGGCGCAGTGGCTCTTCCATTGCACGGCGCAGGATGTTGATACCGACAGTTTGGTCGTGGTTTGCACCTTCCAAACCTTCCAGTGCCGACAAAGCGCGGACTAAGGCAGTGCCACCGCCAGCGACCACGCCTTCTTCAACCGCAGCGCGGGTTGAATGCAGCGCATCTTCAACGCGGGCTTTCTTTTCTTTCATTTCGATTTCAGTGGCGGCGCCCACTTTAATCACGGCAACACCGCCGGCCAATTTAGCCAGACGCTCTTGCAGTTTTTCTTTATCGTAGTCAGAGGTGGCATCTTCAGCTTGGGCGCGGATTTGCGCAACGCGGGCCTTGATTTGCTCTTCTGAACCGGCACCATCAATGATAGTGGTGTTTTCTTTGCTGATTTGGACTTTTTTCGCAGTGCCCAGTTGATCCAGTTCAGCTTTTTCCAAGCTCAAACCGACTTCTTCAGAAATGACGGTACCGCCAGTCAATACGGCGATGTCTTCCAGCATGGCTTTACGGCGGTCGCCGAAGCCAGGTGCTTTAACCGCACAGACTTTCAGGATGCCGCGCATGGTGTTGACCACCAAAGTCGCCAGGGCTTCGCCTTCAACATCTTCAGCGACAATCAATAAAGGACGGCCTGATTTGGCAACGCCTTCCAATACTGGCAACATTTCGCGGATGTTGGAGATTTTTTTGTCGTAAATCAAGATCATCGGGTCGTCTAATTCGACGCTCATATTTTCTTGTTTGTTGATGAAGTAAGGTGACAAATAGCCACGGTCAAACTGCATACCTTCAACAACATCCAAGGAATTGTCCAGACCTGAACCTTCTTCAACGGTGATTACGCCTTCTTTACCGACTTTTTCCATCGCTTCGGCGATAATGTCACCGACAGACGCGTCAGAGTTGGCGGAGATGGTGCCAACTTGGGCAATAGCTTTGTTGTCGGTACAAGGAGTAGAAGACGCTTGGACGGCTGCGACGACTTTGGTCACGGCCAAATCAATACCGCGTTTCAGATCCATTGGGTTCATACCGGCGGCAACGGCTTTCAAGCCTTCGTTGACGATAGATTGTGCCAATACGGTTGCGGTGGTGGTGCCATCGCCAGCGACATCAGACGTCTTGGAAGACACTTCCTTAACCATTTGTGCGCCCATATTTTCGAATTTGTCTTTCAATTCGATTTCTTTCGCAACTGATACACCGTCTTTAGTGATGGTGGGTGCGCCAAAGCTTTTGTCCAAAATCGCGTTGCGGCCTTTAGGGCCCAAGGTGACTTTAACTGCGTTTGCTAAAATGTTTACGCCACGCGCCATACGGACACGAGCGTCATCGCCAAATAATACGTCTTTTGCTGCCATTGTTTTTATCCTAAATTCGTTTGTGTGTGATTGGTTTCTAAAAGGGGTCGGATCAATTAACCCAAGATGCCCATAATGTCTTCTTCACGCATTACGATGACTTCTTCACCGTCAACCTTAACTTCGTTACCCGCATATTTGCCGAACAACACTTTATCGCCGACTTTGACTTCCAAAGCGCGGATAGTGCCGTTGTCCAGCGGTTTGCCAGCACCTACGGCCAAGATTACGCCTTGGCTAGGTTTTTCGGCGGCAGAACCTGGCAATACGATGCCGCTAGCGGTTTTGGTTTCTTCTTCAACACGTTTGACAATGACTCTGTCGTGTAACGGACGTATATTCATCTATATCTCCTAACATTAAAATTAAAGGTTGAAAAGTTATTAGCACTCACTTGCTATGAGTGCTAATGATAATGAGCTTTTGCAGTCTGTCAAGTTCTTTGGCATTATCTGCCCTCACCTAGCCAAATCCGATAACTTATGAATGACAACCAACTACTACGCTATAGCCGCCAAATCATGCTGCCGCAAATCGATGTCGACGGACAACAAAAACTGCTCGCTGCAAAAATACTGATTATCGGCGCAGGCGGCTTAGGCTCACCGGCGGCCATGTATCTGGCGGCAGCCGGAGTCGGTACGCTCACCCTTTATGACGATGATGTGGTGGATTTATCCAATTTACAAAGACAGATTGCTCATCACACCCCTGATATAGGGATGGATAAAACAATTTCAAGCCAACAAACCCTGAATAAATTAAATCCAGACGTGCAGGTAGTTGCCGTCAAGCAACGGTTGGCGGGTGAACTGCTTGATAAAGAAGTAAAAAAAGCCGATGTGGTACTGGATTGCAGCGATAATTTTGCCACCCGTTTTGCCATTAACAGGGCGTGTGTCAAGCATCAAACGCCCTTGGTGTCAGGTGCGGCGATCCGTTTTGAGGGGCAGGTGGCGGTGTTCACGCCTGGGCGTAATGATAGCCCCTGTTACAACTGTCTGTATCAGAGTGATGGCGAGGAATTGGTCAATTGCGCCACCCACGGCGTAATCGCGCCGATTACCGGCATTATCGGTAGCATACAAGCTATGGAAGCGATGAAGTTGGTTTTGGCCATAGGTACGACCTTAATGGGAAAACTGTTGCTGGTAGACGGGTTGACGATGGAAATTAACACGATGCGCTTGAAGAAAAATCCGGCCTGCCCCAGTTGCGGGGCTGCCGAAAAACAGGGGCTTGTTTAGCCAAGCCCCCATCTTTATATACTGCTATTTTTTGGCTAGACGGCTTTGCACAAAACGGATGGCATTTTCCGCCAAATCGTTAATCAATGACGGGCTGTCGCCATGCGGTTCGGTGTCGCCAAAAGGCTTGCCATTATTTTGGGTATACTTATAGATGAAGTACCCTAAAGGCAAAAAAGCCGCACCGGCCACCTCAAACATAACAAAAAACAACTCTCCTACACCACCCATGATTCCTCCTCATAGTAAAATCAATTCTATTATTATTTTTAGGTGAATAGGGATAATACACCGATTTTTCCGCCAATAAAACAGTGGCGGACACGGTGATGGCATAAGCGTCCAGGCCACTTGCCAGAGCCGTTGATATGCCTGAGTAGCCACCCTGACAGACTGTGGTGGCGGTGAAATATTTGCCTTAAACCCTAGCACATCTTGCGAAAAAAAAGGGTTCATCGTATACTTTGGATTGGCTTACTTGATCAAGCTAGCACACATCATTATAAAACTTTTGGAGGTTATGTTTATGAAATGGGAAACACCAAGCTTTACCGACTTGCGTTTTGGTTTTGAAGTAACTATGTACATCTACAACCGTTAATCTTAACAAACGGTTAAGAGGAAAGGGGTTCGCATGAGCCCCTTTTTTTTGCCTGTTTTTTGGCGTTGGCTATCAGCCCTACGCCGGTTAACAATCCATTCACCATCACGCTTGTACTCTATGCCGTTTAATGGCTTGGGCAAGGGTTATAAGGCTTTCCCCTAAACGGGTTTGGCATTAGGCCTTCAAGGCCAGAAAGCATAGCTGCTGGGAATGGTGAAGCCTTTATTTCTCGCCCAACAACGCGGTGATCCTGATGGCCGTTGCCAATGCCCTGCGCCCTGCTTCCCCGGACACCAAAGGCACGCTGCCTGTCTGGATACAATTGACAAAATGCTTAATTTCCGCGAGCAAGGCATCGCCGCTTTCAAATACCGACTCCTCCGTTTCTATTTCAGGGATGCCCGGAAACATTTCTTTGGCTCCTGTGCGGTGCTTGGTCAAGACACGGTTTTGAAAATCCACCGCCACATAAGAGCTGGGGCGGAACAGGCGCATTTTGCGTTCCAGCTTCATGCTGATGCGGCTGGCGGTGACGTTGGCGACACAACCGTTTTTAAACAACAGCCGCGCATTGGCAATGTCCGTGCCCTGTGTCAACACCGCCGTGCCGCTGGCATCAATGCGTTCGACTTCGGAGTTGACCAAGGCCAAGATGATGTCGATGTCGTGGATCATCAAATCCAGCACCACACTGACATCGTTGGCGCGTGGGTTAAACGGCGACAAACGGTGCGATTCGATAAATAGCGGCTGTTCGTCTTTGTCCAACCCCAATACTGCCGGATTGAAGCGCT
This sequence comes from Methylovulum sp., assembly GCA_028713595.1. Lineage (GTDB taxonomy): Bacteria > Pseudomonadota > Gammaproteobacteria > Methylococcales > Methylomonadaceae > Methylovulum. Next base: position 4,633 of record JAQTNZ010000262.1, read on the forward strand.
CCAAATGCCCGACTTGCAAGACCACGTTATGGGCATGGGCAGTAGCGATCAGGTCATCGGCTTCGGCCACCGTGACGGTGATGGGTTTTTCCACCAGCACATGCACACCTGCGGCCAGAAAATCTTTGGCAACGCTATGGTGCAAGGTGGTCGGTACGACAATGCTGACGGCATCAACCGAACCATCCAACAATTGACGGTAATCAGTGAGGGCTTGCGCCCCGTGTTTGGCGGCCACGGCATGGGCAGCTTCGGGGTTTACGTCAACCACGGCCAGCAATTGGCAATCAGGTAAGGAGGCGTATTTTTCGGCGTGGAATTTGCCCAGATAACCTGTGCCGATCACGGCGCA
>JAQTNZ010000263.1 GCA_028713595.1 Methylovulum sp.
GGCGACCACCTGTTTCTGGAAAGACCACCGTTTCAACATCATTGATACCCCTGGGCACGTTGACTTCACTATCGAAGTATACCGTTCCTTAAAAGTATTGGACGGCGGTATCGGCGTATTTTGCGGTTCTGGCGGTGTTGAACCGCAATCAGAAACCAACTGGCGTTATGCTAACGACTCTAAAGTGTCGCGGGTTATCTACGTCAACAAGCTTGACCGTATTGGCGCTGACTTTTACCGCGTTGTCAAGCAAGTTGAAGAAGTGTTGGGTGCAAAACCTGTCGTCATGACCCTGCCTATTGGCCGTGAAGATGAATTTGTCGGTGTGGTCGATCTGTTGACCCGCCAAGCCTGGATCTGGGACGAATCAGGCGACCCGATGAACTACACTATCCAGGACATCCCTGCCGATATGGTCAAGGACGCGGAAATTTGGCGCGAAAAGCTGATCGATTCGGTTGCAGACCAAGACGATGATGTCATGGAAAGATACTTGGAAGGTGAAGAGCCTACCATCGAAGAAATTAAGCATTGCTTGCGCAAAGGCACCATCAACATGGATTTCTTCCCCACTTTCTGTGGCTCGTCTTTCAAAAACAAAGGCGTGCAGTTGGTTCTGGACGGTGTGGTCGATTACCTGCCTTGCCCGACCGAAGTCAAGCCACAGCCTGAAGTGGATTTGGAAGGCAACCCGACGGGCGAATATGCGATTGTTGACGCCAACAGACCCTTACGCGCTTTGGCGTTTAAGATCATGGATGACCGTTTTGGCGCGTTGACGTTCTTGCGCATTTACTGCGGCAAATTGGAAAAAGGCACTTCCGTGCTGAACACCTTCACCGGCAAAACCGAACGTATTGGCCGTATCGTGGAAATGCACGCCGATGCGCGTAACGAATTGGAATCTGCGCAAGCGGGCGACATCGTTGCCGTACTGGGCATGAAAAACGTCCAAACCGGACACACCCTGTGTGACCCTAAATTCCCTGCGACGTTAGAGCCTATGGTGTTCCCTGATCCCGTCATTTCTTTGGCTATTTCACCTAAAGACAAAGCCGGTTCAGAAAAAATGGGCATCGCCTTAGGCAAGATGATCCAAGAAGACCCGTCTTTCCACGTTGAAACTGACGAAGACAGTGGCGAAACCATCCTGAAAGGTATGGGCGAGTTGCATCTTGACATTAAGGTCGATATCTTAAGACGTACCCACGGCGTTGACGTTATCGTCGGCAAACCCCAAGTGGCCTACCGCGAAACCATTACTAAGCCGATTGAGGACGATTACACCCACAAGAAACAATCAGGTGGTTCCGGCCAATACGCGAAAATCAACTATAAAATCGAGCCAGGTGAGCCAGGCAGCGGCTTTGTGTTTGAATCAGCAGTCACCGGCGGTAACGTACCACGCGAATACTGGCCTGCGGTGGAAAAAGGCTTTAAGAGTATGCTCGACAAAGGTGTACTGGCAGGCTTCCCGTGTTTGGACTTGAAAGTCATTTTGACTGATGGTGGTTTCCACGCGGTTGACTCCTCATCCATCGCCTTTGAAATCGCCGCTAAGGCTGCGTTCCGCCAATCAATCCCTAAAGCCGGCCCGCAATTGATTGAGCCAATCATGAAAGTTGACACCTTCACGCCCGAATCACATGTCGGTGATGTCATCGGCGACCTTAACCGCCGCCGTGGCATGATTAGGTCACAAGATCCGGGCATCACCGGTGTCCGTATCAAATCTGATGTGCCATTAAGCGAAATGTTCGGTTACATCGGTGATTTGCGTACCATGACTTCAGGCCGAGGCCAGTTCTCTATGGAGTTCTCGCACTATATGCCATGTCCGAAAAACGTCGCTGATGAAGTGATTAAAGAAGTCAACGAACGCAATAAAGCTAAAAACTAATCGCATGGGCAACCGGGCAGCGGGCCTTTGCCCGGTTGTTCCAGGTCTTTTAGCCTTCTTCGTGTTGTTGCCCGTTTAAGGCGGGACACCTTAAGCCGTCGGGTCTTTAGGCCCGCGCAGGGCTTAAGGTGTCTTGCTTTAAGCGGGTCATCTTTTATGGCATCCTATCCTAAAAAGGGATGCCGCCTTAATTCATCCAGTATCCTATTGACAAGCATCGTGGGCAAAATAGCCATTTTTACCGATGACCCGGGCTGGCATGGCAAACAGTTGCAACTGGCGTTTGCTGCGCGTGGGTTTGACAGCACCTTCACCTCATTGACCGAATGCCGTTTGCGCATTGCCCCAGGCCAGCCGCCTTTGCAAATCCCCGAATTTGCCCACACCTTGCCGGATGCCGTGTTTGTGCGTGGTGTTCCCGGCGGTTCCTTGGAAGAAGTGGTGCTGTATTTGGACATACTCCATGCCTTAAAAGCCTTAGGGATTCCCGTCTATAATGACGGGCAAGCCATAGAGCGCAGTGTTGACAAAGGCATGACCAGTTTTTTGTTGCACACTGCCGGTTTGCCGACCCCTTTGACGTGGGTGTTGCGTGATCGGGACGCGGCGTTGGCGATTGCCGAACAGGAATTGGCTAACGGGCATTTGCTGATTAGCAAGCCTTTGTTTGGTTCGCAAGGCGAAGGCATCCGCCGTTTGGAAAAAATGACCGATTTGCTGTGGTTGACCAGCAGTCGCGGCGTTTACTATTTGCAACGGTTTGTCGAATGTGCGGGCGAGGGGTTTTCTGACCACCGCGTTTTTGTCATCAATGGCCGCGCCGTCGCCGCCATGCAGCGGCGCGGCAAATTTTGGCTGAACAATGTCGCCCGTGGTGCCAGTTGCGAGCCTATTGTGCTGAACGCCGAACTGGCGGATTTGGCGGTCAAATCCGCCGCCGCCTTGGCAATGGATTATGCCGGCGTGGATATTATTGAGGACAGGGCAGGGCGGTACACTATCATCGAAGTCAACAGCATCCCGGCTTGGAAAGGTTTGCAAAGTGTCTGTGATGCCAACATCGCCAGCTTGCTTGCCGATGATTTGCTGGGCCGTTGTTTAAGGCCGCCGTCATCGTATGATGTTGACAATCGCCTCACGGCCTAAACCATGACCTTATCCCCTGCGCGTTTGGCGGAATGCTATCAAGAGGCGTGCGAGCTTGAGCTGCAAGCATTCAAGCCCGGCAACGTCAGCGTCTACGCCGATGGGCACGATATGACCGTCGCCGATTTTCGGATCAGCGCCCAGGTCAGTGCCGCCCCGCTCTGCCAGCCTGAATACAGCTTGGGCGAGAAAATCTATCACGCCGTCAAAGCCACCCGTGAGGCGGTGGGGTGCAACACTAATTTGGGTATTATCCTGTTGGCGGCACCCCTGCTGCAAGCCGCCCTTGACCCCTCTGGCTTAAGCTTGCGCGCGGCCTTAAGGCGAGTATTGGCTGCCACGACCCGCAGCGATGCCGACTGGGTGTTCCGCGCAATCGCCTTGGCCGCCCCGGGGGGATTAGGCAAAACCGAAGACCAAGACGTGCATACCGCCGCGACCGTCACCCTAAAAGCCGCGATGCGGCTGGCCGCCGATAAGGATCGTATTGCGCTTCAATACCTTACAGATTATGAAGATATTTTTGATTTTGCCTTACCAACCTACTATAATGGTGAGAATATGTGGCAGAGCAAAAGCTGGTCAGCGGTAGTGGTTTATACAACGATGTTAAGCCGATTTCCTGACAGCCACATCGAAAGAAAATATGGCAAGCAGCATTCCCCAATGGTTATGCAAACAATGGCCCAGCTCACCCAGGTGTTGGCAACGCCAAACCCTGGGCAAGCATTGCCTTTGCTGTATCAAGCCGATGCAACGCTTAAGGCCCAACGGATAAATCCAGGCACCACAGCAGATATGACCGTAGCAACGTTGCTGGCGGTACTTTTACAGGAAGAGTGGACATGACTCTATCCATCAAGAATTTGTTTCCAAAAACAAATAACAAGACACAGACGGTGTCAAAATTAGCTTAACCTTTCAACCTTTTTCTTCACAGGGGAAAAACAAAAATGGCAAAAATTACTAAATTGTGCGTCGGCGAATCATTGGTTGGCGACGGCAACGAAATCGCTCACATTGACTTGATCATTGGCCCAAGAGGTTCAGCTGCTGAAACTGCTTTCGCAACTGCTTTGACAAACAACAAAGACGGTTTCTCTACTCTGTTGGCTGTTGTTGCTCCTAACCTGATGGTTAAACCTGCGACTATTTTGTTCAACAAAGTAACCATCAAAGGTTCTAAACAGGCTGTACAAATGTTTGGCCCAGCACAACGTGCTGTTGCTATGGCTGTTGCTGATTGTGTGGAAGACGGCACTATCCCAGCTGACGAAGCTGATGACCTGTTCATCTCTGTTGGTGTATTTATCCACTGGATGGCTGAAGATGACGCTAAAATTGAATCATTCAACTATGCGGCCACTAAAGAAGCTCTGAAACGCGCAGTAGACGGTTCACCTACTGCTGCTGAAGTTGTCGCTGCCAAAAAAGACGCAAAACACCCATTCGCAGTTAACAACGAAGCATAAGCTTTTTAGTTTAACGGATGTTAAAAATACCTCAGTTCGCTGGGGTATTTTTTTGCCTTAAACTTAGTAGCTCCCCACGTCCAATCACCCCCGAATGCAAGGCGCTCGCCACCAAGGCGCACCTGACCCCCATATCGCTTAACGTTTGCAAATCCGCAAGATGCCGCACCCCACCCGCCGCGATAAAATTATAACCGGGATAGGCCGCACAATATGCCTTAAGCCGCGCCCAATCCGGCCCTAGCCCGCTGCCCACCTGTGCCAAGGTCATGATAATAATGTCCTGGGGCCAATAATTTCCCTCTGCAAACAATTCCGCCGCCCCTAACGCCACCCCGCTGGGCGCATAATCCAAAGACAACACAAACCGCTTATCAAACGCCGTCAGCCCTTTGAGGGTGGCAGTGCTATAAGACTCACTACCCAGCACCGGCAAATAATTGTCATAAGCG
>JAQTNZ010000264.1:0-3065 GCA_028713595.1 Methylovulum sp.
ATCTTAACTTTGCCAGTTGCATTATTGGCGTTTGACCAGCATTTTTTTAGTTTCGGCAATGGCTTTGGCCGGATTCAGGCCTTTAGGGCAGGTGTCGGAGCAGTTCATGATGGTATGGCAGCGGTACAGTTTGAACGGGTCTTCCAACTCATCCAGCCTTGCTCCGGTGTTTTCATCACGGCTGTCCGCCAGCCAACGGTAGGCTTGTAACAGCACCGCAGGCCCTAAATAACGCTCGCTGTTCCACCAATAACTAGGGCAACTAGTTGAGCAACAGGCGCAGAGCACACATTCGTATAAGCCATCAAGCTTGGCGCGGTCTTCTTTGCTTTGCAAGCGTTCGCTGTCGGAAGGGGCGGGGGTTTGGGTGGCTATCCACGGTTTTATCGAGGCATATTGTGCATAAAAGTGAGTCATATCCGGCACCAAGTCTTTAACCACCGCCATGTGCGGCAATGGGTAAATTTTGATAGTGCCAGGATAAGAGTCTATGGCTTTGGTGCAGGCCAAGGTGTTTTTGCCGTTGACATTCATGGCGCAAGAGCCGCACACGCCTTCACGGCAGGAGCGGCGGAAAGTCAGGGTGCTGTCTAGGTCATTTTTGATTTTTAAGATCGCATCCAGCACCATCGGCCCGCAATCGTCCATGTCCAGTTCATAACTGTCAACACGCGGGTTTTCGCCGGAGTCAGGGTCCCAACGGTAAACCTCAAAGCGGCGGACATTTTTGGCATCGGCAGGGGCTTTAAAGGTTTTGCCTTCGGTGACTACGGAATTTTTGGGTAGGGTAAATTCAGCCATGTGAAAAATCTCGGATTGATAGGGTGGGCATTCGGTCTTAAATTTTGGTTCCCAAGTCTAAAATGATATTTAGCGTAAATGAAAACGTTGTGTTAGATAATTCCAGTGGACATCGTTAATGTTATCTTCGCTAATATTGAATTGGCCTTGCCATCGCTCAGAAAAGCCAATGATTAAGCCATCGGATTTAGCAAGCTTGTCCTTTAGTAAACTTTTGGGAGACGAACTGGAGTTTGAAAATGCTTCAATGTTTAACAGAATTCCATTTAAAATGGCTTTTTCTTTCTCTATACCGTTCATACTTTATCTTTAATAGGTGTTGTGCCACAAACCACGCGGAATTCATAAAATTGGTCGTGTTGTCCTAGAAATGTTATGAGGCTTGGGCCAGCGGTCGGGGAGTTAAACCTAAGTTCCATTCCTATAGTCTCAAGATTATTCTCATTATTAAGTCTAATCCAGGTGCCATCGACACCGATTGTATTTTCATTGCCACACACAGAAACGGCTTGCCCAACTTTAATTACTAAGTCAGCATTTGCATTATAAAGTGCTCGTGAATTTGCGTTTTTTACCGATGAAGCTAAGTTTACGACATCTTGAGATTTTGCTTCAAATTGAATGGTTGTTTGAATTATATTGTTGACTCTATTTATTATTTCCGTAAGTTCCACCTGAATATCTGGATGGTTTGCAGATTTTTGCGATAGGCTATTGATATTTTGGATTAGACTTTTTTGCTCTAGTATTAATTCTTTGCCAACATGTGTTAGCTCGACAATGTTATTTGATAGAGGGTCATCTTCTTTAAGATATTTTGATTTTAGAATATCGAAACCAAATGTAGCACCAGCACCTAATGCCGCAGAAATAACCGCTAACAATATTTCTTTTTTCATAATCAACACCCTCAATTATTGAAGTTGGTTTGTTTTTGATTATTAGGTTGTTTCACATCAAGTATCTGATGTTACGCAAAATTCATGAGCTATCAATAACTTAAAGTTATTTTTTGCTTTGTTTAACCATTGATTTTTCAGTTTTCTGCGTAACATTAGTTTGAGCGTCTAATAAACCCGCTCCTTAGGCGCAATCACTTCAACATCGTCCGATAAGGTGTATAAATGCACCGGACGGTAATCAATGGTAACTTTGCCGTCAGTCAGCCAAGTGAGCGTGTGTTTCATCCAGTTGGCATCATCACGGCTGGGGTAATCTTCCCGCGCATGGCCGCCCCGGCTTTCCTTGCGGTTGCCGGCGGCGTTAATGGTGACGTTGGCTTGGGCCAGCAAATTGTCCAGCTCCAAGGTTTCCACTAAATCCGTGTTCCAGATTAACGATTTGTCTTTTACTGTCACATCGGCAAACGCGGCGCTGATGTCGGCCATTGCGGCTATGCCTTCATCCAAGGTCGCTTGTGTCCTAAACACGGCGGCTTTGGTCTGCATGACCCGCTGCATGTCCAAGCGGATATCCGAGCTGGAGCGGCTGCCGTTGGCGTTGCGGATTTTGTCAAACCGTGCCAGGGCTTGGTCACACGCGTCTTTATTGAGCGGTTTATGCGCCGAGCCGGGCTTGATAAGTTCGGCGCAACGGATGGCGGCGGAGCGGCCAAACACGATCAAGTCCAGCAAGGAGTTGGAGCCTAAACGGTTGGCGCCATGCACCGACACACAGGCGGCTTCGCCTATCGCCATCAGGCCAGGAACTATCTTATCAGGGTTGCCCGCTGCCAGCGTCACCACTTCGGCCTTGTAGTTGGTGGGGATGCCGCCCATATTGTAATGTACGGTCGGCAATACCGGAATCGGCTCTTTAGTGACATCGACACCCGCGAAGATTTTCGAGGTTTCGGCAATCCCCGGTAGGCGTTCGTGGATAATCGCCGGGTCTAAATGCTCGATATGCAAGTAAATATGGTCTTTAAGCTTGCCGACCCCACGGCCTTCGTTAATTTCTATGGTCATGGCGCGGCTAACCACGTCGCGGGAGGCCAAATCTTTGGCGGAGGGAGCATAGCGTTCCATAAACCGCTCGCCTTGTGAGTTGGTCAGATAGCCGCCTTCACCGCGCACCCCTTCGGTAATCAAACACCCCGAACCGTAAATGCCGGTAGGGTGGAACTGGACAAATTCCATATCCTGTAACGGCAAACCGGCGCGTAACACCATCGCGTTACCGTCACCCGTGACCGTATGCGCCGAGGTGCAGGAAAAGTAACTGCGTCCGTAACCCCCCGTCGCCAACACGGTTTGCTGGGTCTT
>JAQTNZ010000264.1:3075-4970 GCA_028713595.1 Methylovulum sp.
AATACGCCCCGACATTCGCCATCCTGCATAATCAAATCCAAGGCGATATACTCGACAAAAAACTCGGCATTATGCTTTAAGGCTTGTTGGTACAAGGTGTGTAAGATCGCGTGGCCGGTTTTGTCCGCCGCCGCGCAAGTGCGTTGGGCTTGGCCTTTGCCGTAATGCGTGGTCATGCCGCCAAACGCCCGTTGGTAAATCTTGCCTTCTGCTGTGCGCGAGAAGGGCACGCCATAATGTTCCAGCTCAATCACCGCCGGAATGGCTTCGCGGCACATGTATTCAATCGCATCCTGATCGCCCAACCAGTCGGAACCTTTGACGGTGTCGTACATGTGGAAACGCCAATCATCCTCGCCCATATTGCCTAAAGCCGCGCTGATGCCGCCTTGGGCGGCGACCGTGTGGCTGCGCGTGGGGAATACCTTGGTCAGGCACGCGGTTTTTAAGCCCTTTTCCGCCATACCAAAGGTGGCGCGCAAACCCGCACCACCCGCGCCCACCACAATGACATCGTAAGCATGTTCAATAATCTTATAGCTGTTAGCCATGTTTTACCCTATTAAAGTGATGCGCAATACCGCCAGCAATGCCGCCAGCGCCAGAAACAGAAAGCTTAAGTTGACCGCCAACACGGCAATGATTTTCGTGTCTTCTTTAGGCACGTAGTCTTCAATCACCACTTGTAACCCTAAGGCGGCATGATAAAACACCGCCAGTAGCCAAGCCATAATGCACACGGTATTGAACGGTTCCGCCAACCAGGACACGGTGTCGCGGTAAGGGGCGTTTAAGCATAGCTTGGTTAAGGTGAGCAAGGGCAGCGACAACGGCACTAAGGCAACCGCCGTGACCCGCTGCATCCACCAATGCGAGGTGCCGGTTTTTGCCGACCCTAAACCCAAAGCCTTGGCTAAAGGAGTTCTAAAATCCATAAAGCAACCTCTAAATGAAGATTAAAGCGATTAACGTTAACGCACCAGCGGCGCCCAGTTCGATTTTTGCGTAATAATCCAGCGTTTCCTTATCGAAACTACGCCCCGTATCCCAGAGCAAATGCCGCACCCCATGACATAAATGGAAAAACAGCGCGAACACAAAGCCCCAATACAGCAACGTGACAAACCAGTGATCCAACGTGGCCTGCATTTCACCGTAGGCACTGATGCCGCTGGACGTGGCCGATAAAATATATACGATAAACAACAAGCCTACCGATAACAGTACGCCGGTAATCCGGTGAGAAATCGAGATAAGCCCGGTCAAGGGCAGTTGGTAGATTTGTAAATGCGGGGAAGTGGGGCGGTTTGGGTTGGAAGCCATAAAGTTACCCGATAGTTGAGTTAAATGGCTACAGCCTATTTTTCAAACTGTAGTTTGGTTTAGGGGTATTGTGCGGAAAGCAAAACGAAAAAGCTAGAGACAGGTAGGCATATTGCACAAATATCGGCTGAGTGTCTATAGGTGGCTTGAGGATAAGAGCGATTTTCTGATATTTTGTAGGGTTAAGGCTGGGTCAGTTCCAAACACTAGAACCTATCGTCCGTCTTAAGTGCATCGCCCACCCAAGCTATGCTATCCTAACCCTGACCTTTTTAACCAGCCCAATTTAATCTATGGAAATATATCTTGTCGGCGGTGCGGTGCGTGACAAATTGCTTAATCTGCCGGTGACGGAACAGGATTGGGTGGTGCTTGGCGCAACCCCCGACAACTTGCTAAAACTAGGTTTCCGTCCAGTCGGCAAGGATTTTCCGGTATTTTTGCATCCAGACACCCAAGAAGAATATGCCCTAGCGCGGACAGAGCGCAAAACCGCGCACGGTTATAAGGGCTTTAGCGTTTACAGTGCACCGGATGTCACTTTAGAAGAAGACTTGATCCGCCGTGATTTG
>JAQTNZ010000265.1 GCA_028713595.1 Methylovulum sp.
GTCGTCTTTAGTGACGATTTGAGTATGGAAGGTGCGGCTTCGGTGGGGGATTTTCCCGAACGCGCCCGCCTTGCCCAAGCCGCCGGTTGCGATATGGTTTTGGTCTGTAACAACCCCAAAGCCGCCGAACAGGTATTGCTGACTTTGCCGGTCATGGATGATCCTATTCGCGAGCAACGCTTGTTGCGCATGAAAGGCAAAGAGTTAATGAGCCGTGAAAAACTGCAACAATCGCAAAAATGGCGGATAATTAGCAGCCTTATTAAGCAACTTAACGACCAAGAATAATCATGCTCAACGAAATCAAATACATCCAAGACCATGCCGAATTGCTGCACAGTGAGGATGAAGTCGAAGCTGCCTTGGATGGCATGGCGGCCAGCATCAACGGCCAACTGGCGGATACCAATCCGCTGGTGCTGTGTGTCATGAACGGTGGTGTGGTGGTGACGGGCAAATTGCTGACCCGCTTGACCATGCCCTTGAATGTCGATGCCATCAATGCCAGCCGTTATCAAAACCAAACTTCAGGTGGAGCCATTGCCTGGCTGTTGAAGCCGCGCTTGCCTTTGCAAGGCCGAACGGTTTTGATCGTTGATGATGTGTTGGATGAGGGCATCACTTTGGCGGCCATCCATGAATTTTGTTTGGCAGAAGGTGCGGCGGCGGTTTATAGTGCGGTCTTGATTGACAAGCAATTGGGGCGGGACAAGCCGATTCGGGCGGACTTCGTTGGCCTGGAAGTCGCCAACCGCTATATATTTGGTTACGGTATGGATTATAAAGGTTATTTGCGCAATGCTGCGGGCATTTATGCCTGCCCGATAGATGACAAGGAACAATAACGATGAGCAAGCTGGCTTTTATTGGCGGTACCGGCCTGACCCAACTTTGCGGCTTGGTTATCAACAAGCGCGAACACTTATCAACCCCTTACGGTGCGCCTTCCGCCGAATTTATCAGCGGTGAGTTCAATGGCCGCCCCGTGGTTTTTTTAGCCAGACACGGCAATCCGCATACTCTCGCCCCGCATAAGATCAATTACCGGGCCAATATTTGGGGACTGAAACAATTGGGTGTCGAAAATATTGTTGCGGTCGCCGCCGTCGGGGGCATTACCGAAGCGATGGTGCCCGCGCATATTGCCATTCCTGACCAGCTCATCGACTATACCTATAGCCGTCAACAGACATTTTTTGACGATGCCGATTATCCGGTCACCCATATAGACTTTACCTTTCCGTATAGCCCGGCCTTGCGTAACGTCTTGATTGCCGCCGCCGCGACAGCGGGCATTACGATAAGTCCCAAGGCCACTTATGGGTGTACCCAAGGCCCACGCTTGGAAACCATCGCCGAAATTATCCGCATGGAGCGGGACGGTTGCGAGGTGGTGGGCATGACCGGCATGCCGGAAGCGGCCTTAGCCAGGGAGTTGGGCATGAATTACGCATCCGTGTCGGTGGTCGCCAATTGGGCGGCAGGCAAAAGCGAAGGTGAAATCACCATGACCGAAATCGAGCAAAACCTGCATCTGGGGATGGCGAACACTGCGCAACTGTTGCAGACGTTTATTGCCATGACTGACGGCGATTATTAAACATTGGACTGCACCTGTTCGTTATCGCGCTGTCACAGTGAGTGGATTATGTTGTCGGTGCCATTGATGGTTTATGAACGCCCGTAAGCGCCAGTTGATCTTTGCACGCCTTGCCGCCGCGATTCCTGAGCCGGCCACCGAATTGCACTACAGTACCTCGTTTGAATTGCTGGTTGCCGTGGTGCTGTCTGCGCAAGCGACCGACAAGGGGGTCAACAAAGCGACCGCTAAATTGTTTCCGGTCGCCAATACCCCGGCAACTATTTTGGCCTTGGGGCTGGAGGGCTTAAAAACCTATATCAAAACCATCGGCCTGTTTAACAGCAAGGCGGCGAACATTATGACCTTGTGCCAGCAATTGCTGGACAGGCATGACGGCCAAGTGCCGGACACCCGTGGGCAACTGGAAGCCTTGGCGGGGGTGGGGCGTAAAACAGCCAATGTCATGCTCAACACCGCTTTTGGCCAGCCCACTATAGCGGTTGATACCCATATTTTTAGGGTGGCTAACCGCACTAAGCTCGCAGTGGGAAAAAATGTTTTGGAAGTGGAACAAAAGCTTGACAAGTGGACACCAAAAGCCCATAAACAAGCTGCGCATCATTTGTTGATTTTACATGGCAGATACACCTGCACCGCCAGAAAACCTTTATGTAGCCAATGTGTGCTTGCCGACTTGTGTGAGTATCCAGAAAAACTCCTTAAGGTTTAGTAAGATGAGCCGGTTAATGGCTTGGTATTGGCTGCTTGGAACAAATCTTCGCCCCATAAACATTGTAATTTTTTTTAACAGACGTATATTTACCGCGTGTCCGACTATACTTGGACATGCACGGCGGTACGGCTTTTCCGTGCCGTTTTCCCACGCAACCTACTTTTAGGAAGGTATCACCATGAAAATAAACCATAAATCTCCATTAGTCGCCGCTATGGGCGTGGCTATCATGTCATCTTTTGCAGCCACTGCCCATGCTGAAGCCAACCCGTTCGGCATGACCGAATTGTCAGCAGGTTATATGCAGCTTGCCGAAGCAAAGCCTGCCGACACCAAACCTGCTGACGCTAAGCCTACCGAAATGAAGTGCGGCGCTTCCATGAATATGGGCGGTACTGCGAAAACGGCGGAAGGCGCTTGCGCTGGCGCAAAAACACCTGCCAAAGCCGCTGAAGGCAAATGCGGTGAAGGCAAATGTGCCGCTATGATGGAAGCCGATAAAATGAAAAAAGGCATGGAAGCCACTTGCGGTGAAATGATGAAAGGCAAAGAAGGCAAATGCGGTGCCAATGCCAAAATGCCCGAAGGCAAATGTGCGGCACAATGCGGTGAAGCCATGCAAAAATGCCCGACCGAAAAAGCGAAAGACGGCTCTTGCGGTGCACAAATGAAAGGTTGTGGCGAAGCCATGCAAGGTTGCGCCGAAATGATGAAAGGCAAAGAAGGCGCCTGCGCCGCCACTAAGGCTGCACCCGCTGCCGCCCCAGCCGTACCGGCACCTGCCAAGCACTAAGGTTTTTTGGTATTGATGGCGAAAATTGGCGTTCTTGAGGCCGAAGATTTCAGATAATTCCTGACATCTGGCTTTTAGGGTGCTGTTATAGCCTGATCCTGAGCAGGGGGATATGCTGTTTGTATCCTCCTTGTCTTTGATTTTTAGCTTTGCACAGGTGTGCTTATGGATACAACCCAAGCCGCTATTAATGGCGCAGGCTTAGGCTTGCGCCGTAGTTTTTTAAGCGAAGTCGTTAATGTGCCGCCCGCCGTTGATTTTTACGAAGTAGCCCCCGAAAATTGGATAACGATGGGTGGTAAACTGGGCAAACAATTTCGTGCCATGACCGAGCGTTTTAATTTTGTTTGCCATGGTTTGTCGCTCTCGCTAGGTAGCACTGATCCGCTGGATGAGGCTTTTGTCATGGCTGTCAAACAGTTCATGCGTGACCACCAGATCACCTTGTACAGCGAGCATCTGAGCTATTGTAGCCAAGACGGGCATTTGTACGATTTATTGCCGATTCCGTTCACAGCCGAGGCAGTCAGCCATGTTGCGGCACGGATTAGGCGGGTGCAGGACATCCTCGGACAAAAAATAGCCATCGAAAATGTCTCTTACTATGCCAGCCCTGGTCAAGAAATGACCGAACTGGATTTCTTTAACGCCGTTGTGCAGGAAGCCGATTGCGACATTTTGCTGGATGTGAACAATATTTACGTCAACAGCGTCAATCATGGCTACGATGCGGAAGCGTTCCTGAAAGCCATCCCCGGCCACCGTATTGTCTACGCCCATATTGCCGGACATTATGTCGAAGCCGAAGATTTTTTGGTGGACACCCACGGTGCGGAAATTATCGACCCCGTATGGAAATTATTGGCCAAAGCCTATCAATGGCATGGCGTGTTCCCGACCTTGCTGGAACGTGACTTTAACATTCCTGACATGGCGGAGCTGATCCGCGAAGTTGACACCATCAAATCCATACAAGCGGCGTGGCAACACCACCATGCCCAACAATCCGCTTAAGGTTCCGTGATGAAAGTCGATTTTGCCGCCAAACAACGCGAATTTGTCGCCTATATCCGCGATCCTGAACACAATCAGCCGCCTGCCGATGTCAAATTGCCGCGTATCGGCATGTATCGGGAGTTGTTGTTCAATAATATCGACAATTTCCTCTCCAGCAATTTTCCGGTGTTGCGGCAACTTTTAGATGATGCCCAATGGTACGCTTTAGCGCAGGATTTTTTCGCCCGCCATAGCAGTGCCTCACCGTACTTTTCCGAGATACCCGAAGAGTTTTTGGCCTATCTGCAAAATGAACGGGTAGGGACGGATGATTTTCCGTTCCTGTTGGAGTTGGCGCATTATGAATGGGTGGAAATGGCGGTCGCCATTGCCAAAGACCCTAGCCCCGCCGACAGCTTGCCGCCGGATGATCTGACAGGATGCACAGTAGCCTTATCATCGGTCGCATGGCCTTTAGCCTACCAATACCCCGTCCATAAAATTGCCCCGACTTTTTTACCCACCGAAGCGCCCGCCCAAGCCACGTTTTTAATTGTCTACCGCAACCATCAGGATGATGTCCAGTTTCTGGAAATAACCCCCATGACTTATCGCCTATTGGCATTGTTACAGGATAATGGCCCGTCCGCCGCCACTGCTTACCTTGGGCAAATCGCCACCGAAATGGGCCATCCCCAACCGGAGCAGGTTATCATGGGCGGTTTGCAGATATTGAAAGGTTTGGCGGAAAAAGGCATTGTTTTCATAAGCTAATCTGCAAGCGTGTTTAAACGTCGCTATCTC
>JAQTNZ010000266.1 GCA_028713595.1 Methylovulum sp.
CCAAAGACGCGGCAACCATCACACCCAACGTCGCTTCCGCGCCAAAATCGGAGAGGATATAGTAACCCTGTAAACCCAACACCATGCCCACAAACAAACCGGAGATGGTGATGATTAAAAATGACAACACCCCTACAGAATACAATTGGTTAAGCAATAAGCGCGGCCTAAGCAAAACGCTGAAAATGCCCGCTAAGACTTGCAGCACAAAGAAGGTGGCCCGCCCCAATTTGGTAAACGAAGCACGGGTAGTTTTACCCAAATTCTGTAGAAATTGAATCATGGTTGATAGTGGCTTTACTGTCGATGTTACTTTGATCTTGTCGGTAAAACCACAAGACTTTCCTGGTCAAGCCCATACCCGTAAATAGTCGGCATAAGCCTTTGGCAACTTGGGTGATGCAATCAGCGGTGGCTAACAATGGGCTAAAATTACGTTAACGCAATATTGACCAACAATTATACATTATTTCATAAAATGGCTGGGGGTCTGATTTTAAAAACAGCACTATCCATGATAAATTTTCTCTATCCTGATTAAGCAGTTAAAATACATACCATAACTAACGGAGCTTTCAGGCATAGCAGACTGGTTTCAGTTGGTTAGGCACATCCTTATAACCCTAATGCCCCTCCAAAGGAATAAAGAATATGAATAAAAAACTGACATCCATTGCCACAGCAGCCTTGCTTGTTTTAATCGCGGGCTGCTCCAGCATTGAGATTAAAGGCGTTGTTCGGGATAAACCCACAGGCAACCCGCTGTCTTCGGCAACGGTGAGCGTTGGCAAGGAAAGCACTTCCACCAATGCCATGGGCGCGTATAGCCTGGAAATTTCTGATACCAGCGAAGCAATGATTGTCAACGCCCCAGGCTACTACATGTATAGTAAGACGATAGGTCAAGACAAGATTAATGATATTGACTTGGTACCGC
This sequence comes from Methylovulum sp., assembly GCA_028713595.1. Lineage (GTDB taxonomy): Bacteria > Pseudomonadota > Gammaproteobacteria > Methylococcales > Methylomonadaceae > Methylovulum. The sequence goes on from JAQTNZ010000266.1 coordinate 938, forward strand.
GCGATAACGACCAATAACCGCCAGCGGCATACATAACGCCATAAAACTAAAACCTCCGATGTTGCGCCACCAAAAGGGCGCACATCACCACCGAAAAGCTTAAGCGCGACAAGCTCTTAGTCTTTTACCAACAACGGCGATTATCAATAATTGCGCTGTACAGAAAACTTCGCCAATAAGGTCAACGCTTGCTTATAATCAGAATCTGGCAAACAACCTAAGGCATCGATGGCTTTTTGGGCTTCTTCATCGGCACGTTGTTCGGTGTAGGCAATCGCTTGGGTGCGTTGGACGATGGCGTAGACGGCATTAAAGGCCTCGCGATCGCCGTTTTTGATCGCGTCGATAATAATGTCGGCTTCGCTGGCCGTACCGTTTTGAATGGCATAAATCAAGGGCAAGGTTGGTTTGCCTTCCGCCAAGTCATCGCCGATATTTTTGCCCAAATCGTCCTGGTTGGCTTTGTAATCCAGCGCGTCATCAATCAATTGGAAGGCAATGCCCAGATGCTGTCCATAGCGGGCCAAGTTTTCCTCAACATCGGTATCGGCTCCGGCAATCACCGCCCCTAAGCGGGTGGCGGCGCTAAACAGGATAGCGGTTTTACGGGCTATCACTTCCAGATATTTGGCTTCGGTAGTTTCAGGATTGTTGCAATTGAGCAATTGCAGCACTTCGCCTTCGGCAATCGCAGTGGTGGTTTTTGACAGGATTTCCATCACCCGCAAATTGCCAGTGCGCACCATCATTTCAAACGCACTTGAATACAGATAATCCCCGACCAAAACGCTGGCGGCGTTACCCCATACGGCATTGGCGGATTCTTTGCCGCGCCTTAAATCAGATTCGTCCACAACATCATCATGCAGCAAGGTGGCGGTATGGATAAACTCAATCACAGCGGCAAGGATAAGATGATTGTCACTTACTCCACCCAGCGCTTTGGCGGCCAATAACAGCAACATGGGACGCAAACGCTTGCCGCCATTGCCGACAATGTAATGCCCCATTTGATTGATTAGCACCACATCGGAGCTTAGTTCATTAATAATGAGCTGGTCAACGGCTTTGGCTTCGGTATCCGTTAAGTTTTTGATGGAATCAAAGTCTATAGGGGTCGATACATTCGAAGGGGAGTGTGCGTTCGCTGCCATTTATTGATTGCTATAAGTATAAGGTTTTGATGTATTTCATAGTATTGGCTATGAAAGGCCTAGGTTAGCGGGGCATTATAACCCAATAGTATCTTAATCGAGTATGTCCTGTTAACTGGATTTATTTTCAGGCTGTTACGGCTGGGTGTTGACAGCAACCGTTAACCTATAAAAAAGCCTGACAAAGCGGCACGCCTTGTCAGGCTTTGGGTATACGTGCGTAAGCTTAGTCGGCAGTGCCACCAACCGCCGCCAACATAGGTGCCAATTCGCCTTTTTTATACAAATCGACCACGATGTCGCAACCGCCGACCAATTCGCCATTAACATACAATTGCGGATAAGTCGGCCAGCTTGAATAATCTTTCAAGGCTTCACGCAATTCGGGGTCTTCAAAAATATTGACGTACATGTATTTCGCCCGGCACAAATCCAGCACATGCACGGTTTGCCCAGAAAAACCGCATTGAGGGAAATCGGGTGTGCCTTTCATGTACAACACGACCGGATTATTCTCAAGCTGATCCTTAATTCTTTCTATCACGTTCATAGTAAACATCACTCATTAGGTTAAATAAATACAAATACCTAGCGATTTTATCAAGATTGCGCCACTTAAAAAAGCAAATATTAACAGCAGCTCTTGCTTAGGGGTAAATTGAAACTTATAATCGACCATTTTTTTATCGGGTAACACAACCCTTGTTTTCTTGATAGGCAAACCTTATGACCAGCCACATTATGCCAACTTACGGACGTTTAGCGGTCACTTTCGAGCGCGGAGAAGGTGCTTGGTTATGGGATAACCATAACCAGCGCTATCTGGATGCACTCTCCGGCATCGCCGTGTGCAGCTTAGGCCATGCGCATCCTGCCGTCCATAAAGCCTTATGCGAGCAAAGCCAAAAATTGCTGCATACCTCCAATATCTACGGTATTGCCGTGCAAGAACAATTGGCGGATAGGCTGATTGAAAAAAGCGGCATGGACAATGTGTTTTTCAGCAACTCAGGGGCGGAAGCCAATGAGGCGGCGATCAAGCTGGCACGTAAATATGGTCATGGCTTAGGGGTTGACAAACCTATGATTATTGTCATGGAAAAAAGTTTCCACGGACGGACGCTGGCGACCTTAAGCGCGACTGGCAACACCAAAATCCAACAGGGTTTTGCGCCGCTGGTCGAAGGCTTTATCCGTGTGCCTTACAACGATGTCGCGGCTGTGCAACAGGCGATTAGCCAAAACGATAATGTTGTCGCCATTCTAGTGGAGCCTATCCAAGGTGAAGGTGGCGTAAATATTCCAGCCACCGACTACCTTAACCAACTACGGGCATTATGCGATGAACACCACCTGTTGCTGATGCTGGATGAAATCCAAACCGGCATAGGCCGTACCGGACAATTTTTGGCTTACCAACATAACGCCATCTTGCCGGATGTCTGCACCTTAGCTAAGGCCTTGGGCAACGGCGTACCGATAGGCGCCTGTTTGGCACGGGGTAAAGCCGCGCAAGTGCTGACCGCAGGTAGCCACGGCTCGACCTTTGGCGGCAATCCTTTGGCCTGTAGCGCCGCGTTGGCGGTGTTGGCAACGTTGGATGCCGATAACTTGATCGAAGCCGCCGCCCGCAAAGGCCAAGCCATCCACCAAGGCTTCAGCGCACATCTGCAAGGCCAGCCCCATATCGTTGACATTCGCCATAAAGGCATGATGATCGGCATAGAACTGGACAGCCCATGCGCAGACTTGGTCGGGCAAGCCCTACAAGCGGGCCTGCTGATCAACGTCACTAACGAGCGTACCATCCGCCTATTGCCGCCGCTGATTATGGACGAGGCGCAAATCCAGTTGCTTATTGACACTTTATCACCACTTATCTTAGCGTTTACCGCACAGTTGTAGGTAGCCCTTCATGAATCCCAGACACTTTATCAGCCTGCTCGATGTTTCCAGTGACGAATTACGCGCCCTCATCCATCGCGCCATCTCCCTTAAAAACCACCGCGACGTTGATTATCAACCCTTAAAAGGGCGAGTCATGGCAATGATCTTTGAAAAATCATCGACCCGCACCCGTATTTCCTTTGAAGCGGGGATGAGCCATTTTGGCGGTAGCGCCTTGTTTTTGTCACCCCGTGACACCCAATTAGGGCGCGGCGAACCGTTGCGCGACAGCGCTAAAGTCATCTCCAGCATGGTCGATTGCATCATGCTGCGCACCGACAAACACCAAACCGTGACCACGTTTGCCGAGCATTCCCGCGTTCCGGTGATTAACGGCTTGACTGACCAGCAACACCCTTGCCAATTACTGGCCGACATCCAGACTTTTTTTGAATTGCGCGGCGACATCCAAGGCAAAACCGTGGCCTGGATCGGTGATGGCAACAATATGTGCCACTCGTACATCCACGCGGCCATGATCTTAGACTTTACCCTACACATTGCCTGTCCGGTCGGTTACGAACCCGCCGCTGACATTGTCGCCGCCGCAGGTGCGCGGGTGGAATTCTTTCCAGATACCGTCGCCGCTGCCCAAAATGCCGATTTGGTGGTGACTGATGTCTGGGCGAGCATGGGGCAAGAGGAAGAGCAAAAACAACGCGAAATAGCCTTTAAAAACTATCAAGTGGACGCAAAAGTCATGGCGGCGGCACATCCTGATGCGTTGTTCATGCACTGTTTGCCCGCCCATCGTGGCGAAGAAGTCAGCGCTGACGTGATTGACGGCCCACAAAGCGTAGTTTTTCAAGAAGCCGAAAACCGCTTACATGCCCAAAAAGCGTTACTAGAATTTCTT
>JAQTNZ010000267.1 GCA_028713595.1 Methylovulum sp.
CAATACCATCAAGATTTCAGTCACGATAATGAAAGCAATCAATAGAAGTAGTCAGTATTTTTTAATTTACTTTTCTGGGTTACCCATTATGAACACCCAACTACTACAACAAGCCACCGCTTTAAACATTGATGAGCAACTCGAATTGGTCGAAGCGATTTGGGACAATATTGTCAGCCATGATGCCGCACCTGCATTGACGGCTGCCCAAAAAGTCGAGCTTGATAGCCGTCTTACCGACTATTTGGCAAATCCCGGCGATGTAATGCCTTGGGGCGAAGTAAAAGCCGCCGCCCTTACCAGAATTGGGCAATGAGTTTTACAGTTTCTTTTCACCGTGGTGCGAGCGCTGAGTTTATTGAAGCCAGTGCGTGGTATGAAAATAAGCGGCAAAAGCTTGGCCTTGAGTTCATTGCGGAAATTGAGCGTTGCATCTTGCTGGTGGCGGAGCGTCCTTACCAATATGCCGTTGTTCATAAAGACATTCGGCGCATTGTCGTTAACCGTTTTCCGTACAGCGTTTACTTTCGCGTAGAAGAGCGGCGCATTATTGTTTTGTCGGTTTGTCATAGTAAAAGAGACCCTGTTAAATGGCAAGATAGGGTTTAAGCGTTGCTTTAAGGCATTTCTTCCCATAGGCGTAATTTATGAAAACCCTCTATTTCCTACTATTACTGGCCCTATCCATCGCCCAAGCCTGCGCCGATACCCGTATTGCAGTGCTGGATTTTGAGCTAAACGATATGACCATGAAGCCGAGGATAGCGGAGGAAGTGGCGCGGACGGCGAGCATTAAGCCGTTGCTGGAGGGAGAGTTAAAAAGTGCGGGGTATTCTGTTATTGCCGTGCCGTTAGCCGCGCAACAACAGGCCAATAGTGGTTTTGGCTATTTGTTTGACCATGACGAAGTGGCGGCGGCGTTAGCTAAAACGCTCGGGGCAGATTATGTCTTGGTGGGTAGGCTGCATAAGCCCAGCTTTTTATTCGCCTATTTGATGGGGCATTTAATCCGTGTTAAAGACGGGCGGTTGCTGGGCAATTATATTTCCGAGACCAAAGGCGGCGATAAAAAATTGACGCTTAAGGCGATTGAAAGCCTGACGGTTAAGATTGATGCGGATTTGGATAAGCGTTATACGCAGCCACCGCCTGGGCGGAAAGGCTCTTTACCTTTGCCAAGTCCTGCACGACTTTAGGTTAATTATGCTGATCGGCAATCCTCATTCTTTCGCCATCGAATGCTATCACGAACCCTTAAATACAAGGCACGTTTTTGGGCGCATGTGTATTTGGGTTGCGGGTAATAGGCTGGGGGATATTACCGAGCCTTCTTGTATGCTTAATGTAACGGCAGCGATGTTATCAAGATTGATGGGGCGACTATCAGCCCTGAGTGATCCATATTTATGGCAGCGTGGTGATCGTGAAGCTTTTGACTTTCTTAATCACGCCATTTATTTAGATAACGCCAAAACCATTGATGACATACATCAGGATATGGAACGGTATTTTAAATTTGATTTTTTAACTAATGGCGGCGAATCATTTGATGGAACGAAATCGTTTATCATGATGGCTGATGAGGAAATTATCTTGTTATTTACCGATAATGCCGACATTTTTTACAGTGCGCACTTACCTAAAAGCGAATTTATCAACGTTATTGACCAGTTTCTTAGTTGGTTTAAACATGAAGAATTAACTCGCTTAAATACAGTTGCACCGTGGTAGGCAATTTAGTTGGGTATGGTTTAGCATGATTAACTGTGACGATGATAAGCAAGTAGCCATTGTATCCTTGGTAGATGATAACGCTGGGCAAGAAACGCAGTATTTATTAGCGAACGCCACCAATGCCGAAAGGTTGTTGCGGTCACTCGCACAAGCACAGGCAGGGCAGCTTACGGCTCATGAGCTGATTGAAGAATGAAAAGGCTACCAAAGGATAATGTATGCAAGATTTACGCTTTTTATCGGCGTTAACGCTTTATAGAAAACGCTGTTTATCACTCGGTAAGGCCGCAGAATTAGCGGACTATAGTAAGCTTGATTTTATTGATAAGCTGAACGATGCACAGGAACCGATTTTTGACTACAACGCCACGGAAATGGACGAAATTTTTGCAGATGTGCAAAAGTTGCCTTGAACGTTTGAATAATTAAAACAAAAAAACCAAACCCATGAACAAACTACTCCCCACCCTAGCCCTAACACTCTTCGCCCTAAGCCTAAGCGCCCAAGCCGATCCCCGTGCCACGGGTGATTTAGGCCTGGTGATCGAACGCGAAGATAGTGCCGCCCTTATCATCAACACCACCGAGCATAAGCAGTTGGCGAAAATTGAGGGTTTGGGGGATTTATCCCATGCATCGGTGGTATTCTCGCGTGACCAGCGTTATGCCTATGTGTTTGGCCGTGATGGTGGTTTAAGTAAGATTGATTTGTTACAAGATAAGCTCGATAAGCGCATTATCCAAGCGGGTAACAGCATCGGTGGGGCGATTTCGCAAGATGGCAAGCTGATCGCGGTGTCCAATTACGAACCGGGCGGGGTGAAAGTGTTTGCCGCCGATACTTTGGCCTTGGTTGCCGATATTCCCGCCGAGTACATGGCTGGCAAACGCTCCAAGGTGGTCGGGTTGGTGGATGCACCGGGGCAGACGTTTGTGTTCAGCCTGTTCGATGCGGGTGAAATTTGGACGCTGGACATGAAAAACCTGCAAAAACCGGTGCTGGAAAAGTTTAAGGGCATCGGTAAGGAACCCTACGATGCCTTAATATCGCCGGAAGGGCGGTTTTATATCGCCGGATTGTTTGGCGAAAGCGGTTTGGCGTTGTTGGACTTATGGGACACCGCCGCTGGGGTCAGGCGCATTCTGCCCAACTATGGCAAAGAAGACGAAAAGTTGCCCGTTTATAAAATGCCGCACTTGGAAGGCTGGGCAATGGCGGGAGATTTGCTGTTTGCCCCGGCCATTGGCAAGCATGAGGTGCTGGTGATAGACAAACGCAGTTGGACGTTACTCAAATCCATTCCCGTAGTTGGGCAACCGGTGTTTGTGATGGCGCGGCCTGATGCGCGGCAGGTTTGGGTCAATTTTGCCATGCCTGACAATAACCAGTTGCAAGTGATCGATACCAAAGACTTGGCCGTCAGCACGACACTGACCCCAGGCAAAGCGGTGCTGCATCTGGAATTTACCCCACGCGGCGAGCAAGTCTGGGTGGCGTTGCGCGATGATAACCAAGTGGTGGTCTATGATACCGCGACCTTGCAGGAAGTCGCCCGCTTGCCCGCACGTCACCCCAACGGGATTTTTTTCAGCGCGAGGGCGCATAAGATTGGCTTTTAACCCATGCAGACAACCACGCTGAGCGCTTTGCATAAACGCTTATTAAACGATTTCCAACGCGATTTCCCGTTATCACCGACCCCTTACCGCGACATTGCCGAGCAATTGGGCGTAAGCGAGGCGGCGGTGTTGGCGGCGTTTGCCGAATTGGATCGGCAACAATTGATTAGCCGTATCGGCCCGATTATCCCGCCCAACCATATCGGCGCCAGTACCTTGGTGGCGATGGCGATACCCGCCGAACAGTTACAGGCGGTGGCGGATAAAATCAGTGCCTTTCCTGAGGTCAACCACAATTACGAGCGCGAACATCGGCTTAATTTATGGTTTGTCGCCGTGGCTTCTAGTCAAGAGCATTTGCAAGCCGTGATTGCCACTATCGAACAGGCGACCGGCTTTGCCGCTTTGCAATTGCCCTTGGTCGATGATTTTTTCATTGATTTGGGCTTTAAGCTGGATTTGCAACATGCCTGATACGCGTGACCTTGAATTGTTGGCGCACATCTCCGGTGGCTTGCCTTTATGCCCTAGACCTTATGCACAAATCGGCCTCCAAATAGGCATGGACGAGGCGGAAGTCATCAGCCGTTTGGGGGCGTTAAAAACCCAAGGGCTGATTAAACGGCTGGGCGTGATCGTCAAACACCGCCCGTTAGGCTACCGCGCCAATGCGATGGTGGTGTGGGATGTTCCCGATGCGCATATTAAGCAACTGGGCGGGCAGATTAGCCAGTTTAGTTTTGTCACCTTGTGCTACCAACGCCCCCGCCATTCGGAATGGCCTTATAACTTGTATTGCATGATCCACGGCAAAGACCGCGCCACGGTGCTGGCGCAATTGGCGCAGTTAAACCAAGCCTGTGAATTAGGCGATTTTGCGCGGCAGATTTTGTTCAGCCGCCGCTGTTTTAAACAACGCGGGGCGGTTTACCAAGCCCCACCGACAACGGTAACGGCTAATGGATGATCTTGACCGCGCCATCATCAACACCCTGCAAGCCGGTTTTCCTATTTGTGACGCGCCTTACGCGCAAGTGGCGGCCACGCTTAACCTCAGTGCCGACGAGTTGCTGGCACGCTTGCAAGCCCTGTTAGCGGACGGCACGCTGACCCGCTTCGGGCCTTTGTACAATGCCGAACAGGCGGGTGGGGCCTTGACCTTAGCGGCGATGCAAGTACCGGTGGCGCGGTTTTCTGAAGTTACCGACATCATCAACGCCTTCCCCGAAGTCGCCCACAATTATGCCCGCAGCCATGCCCTGAACATGTGGTTTGTGCTGGCGACCGAAACCCCACAGCAACAGCAACACACTCTTAACGAAATTGCCACCCAGACGGGGTTAAGCGTTTATAACATGCCCAAGCTGCAAGAATATTTTGTCAATCTGAAATTGGAGGCCTGACATGGACGAGACCGACCGCCGCCTGATGCACGCCACCCAAGCTGGCTTGCCGCTCACCCTAGAACCTTACCAAGCCCTTGCCGAGCAACTGGGCTTAAGCAAAGAAGAAGTCA
>JAQTNZ010000268.1 GCA_028713595.1 Methylovulum sp.
TTTTTGTCGCTGTTCGGTTATGCGATTGTCTATACCCTGTACCTGAAACGGGCGACCCCGCAAAATATCGTCATTGGCGGGGCATTCGGCGCGACCCCGCCGCTGTTGGGCTGGTGTGCGATAACCGACAGCATCCACCCTTATGCCCTGTTATTGGTGCTGATTATTTTTGTCTGGACTCCGCCGCACTTTTGGGCGTTGGCGATTGCCAGACGTGAAGAGTACGCCAAGGTCAACATCCCCATGTTACCTGTTACCCACGGTGTGGAATTCACCCGTTTGCAAATTTTGCTGTACACCGTGTTATTATTCATCGTTTCGATTTTGCCTTATTTGACCGGCATGAGCGGCCTTATTTATTTGGCTGCGGCAGTACCCTTGGGAGCCGTCTTCATTTATCTGGCAATTTTGATGATGCGCACCAAAGACAATAAAACGGCGATGAAGACCTTTGGCTTTTCGATTGTCTATATCACCGTGTTGTTTGCGGTTTTGCTCTTAGACCATTATTTTCTGCTGACGCTATGACTTTTACCCATCACGAAGAAACCCCTTACCCCGAACATCCGTTTGCGGAAATCGTCCGCATTCTCGGCAAGGGCAAAAAAGGCTCCAGACCGTTGACGCAGGAAGAAGCCTTCCGCGCCATGCGTATGATTCTTGCCGATGAGGTGTTGCCCGTGCAGCTTGGCGCATTTTTGATGCTCATGCGCGTCAAGGAAGAAACCCCGGAAGAATTGGCGGGCTTTGTCCAAGCGGCTTGGGAATCTTTCCATATCAGCAATGACGGGCTGGTAGACTTGGATTGGTCATCTTATGCCGGTAAACGCCGCCATTTGCCGTGGTTTTTGCTGTCGGCGCTGTTGCTGGCGGAAAACGGCATCACGGTGTTTATGCACGGGGCCAGCGGCCATTCCGCAGGACGTTTGTACACCGAAAACATGTTGGCCTATTTAGGTTTAAGTTACGCCTATTCGATAGCACAAGCGCGGCAACAATTGACGCAACAGCGGTTCAGTTATTTGTCCTTGGAACATTTCTGCCCCAAACTGCACGAGATTATCGAACTGCGCCCAATCTTGGGCTTGCGCTCCCCAGTACACACGTTGGTGCGGCTGTTAAATCCGTTTAACGCGCCGTATAGCATCCAAGGTATTTTCCATCCCAGTTACCGCCCAGTCCATCAACAAGCCGCCGCACTCTTACGGCAACCGCACATGGCGGTTTTAAAAGGCGAAGGCGGTGAGACCGAGCGTAACCCCGACATGGAATGCTTGGTGCAAAGCGTCCATAACGGCGAGTTAAGTGATGAAAACTGGCCGGCACTGTTCCCGCGCCGTCATGTTAAGCCGGAAGAGCTAGACCCCAAACAACTCGCCCAACTTTGGCAAGGCGTTTATGTTGACGAATTTGCCCAAGCTTCGGTCATTGGCACGGCGGCGATTGCCTTAAAACTGCTGGGCAAGGCCGACAGCCAAGAGCAGGCGCATGCTTTGGCAAGCCAGTATTGGCAAGCTAGGGACAGGCAAAAATACACACAGGGATGATATTGCCGTGAACAGGGGCAGGATATTGCGCCCATCGCCTTCTTGGTAGTTAACGGCTTGTTAATTTGGCGGCCCTGGTTTTCAAGTTGGCTGGGGTTTGGTGGTTAATTTTTGATGCGGCCCTACTTTTACAGACTTGACATAAAAAACAGGCCTATATGAGCAGCATCAAAAAATCCTTGCTCTATTCGCTAGCGCAAAATTATTTGGTTTTGGTGATCCAAACCGCCGCCAGTATGGTGCTGGCAAGATTACTGACACCCAGTGACATCGGCAAATTTTCGATTGCGATGGCGTTATTGGCGACCGTCCACATGCTGAGGGATTTTGGCACGGGCGGCTATATTGTGCGGGCCAAGGCATTGAGCCGCCAAGATATGAAAGCGTTATTTGGCATCAACTTGCTGATGGCCTGGGGCATAGCGGGCATTTTATATGCCTCTAAGCAGCTGATCGCCGATTTTTACCATGAGCAAGCACTTGAGCGGATTTTGGCTTGGATGTGCCTTAACTTTCTTATCATCCCGTTCAGTTCCATCATTTTCCCGCTCTTGAAAAGGGAGATGAAATTCCATCTGCTGCTCTATATTGCCACGGTCAGTACGCTGGCTTCAGCCGCCATCTCCATTTATTTTGCCTATAATGGCTACGGATATATGAGCCTGGTGTGGGGGTCGCTGGCTAATATTGCCGTTTCCGGGCTAATGGCCGCCTGTTTTCGGCCCGGTTATTCGTTGGTGCTGCCATCCTTAAGAAATTCCCGGCATATCGTTTCTTTTGGCGGCAAAAGCAGCCTGATCGCGATGACCAGCCAGTTTAGTTCCAGTACGGTGGAGATTGTCATGGGCAAAACACTGGGGTTTGCCAGTGTGGCCTTGTACAGCAAAGCGGAGACGGTCATCAATATTTTCGCTACCCAATTTTTGGGCTCGATAAGAAACGTCTATTATCCGGCCATTGCCCAACAACATCGGGAAAATAAGCCGCTGGCGGATGGCTTAAACCGCTCGACTGTTTTTGTGACCGCCATCGCCTTTCCTTTTTACGGTTTCCTTATCCTGTTTGTTGAGGAAATCGTTCTGTTGATGTTCGGCGAACAATGGCTGCAATCTGCCCATATCATACAAATATTAGCTTTAGGCGGGATGTTTGGCTCGTTAAAATCATTGATTTTTACGATCCTCTACACCATTAAAGTTGACTTGGTCTTAAAAGCCGAGGTGTTTGTGCTGGTTTTCCGTGTCTTAGCGACTCTTCCCGCCACCTTGGTGTCGCTCGAATTGATTGCCTGGGCGCAAGTGGCTACAGAAGCGGTAAGGTTTGCAGTCTTTTTTATCCTGATACACAGGTTGATAGGCTTAAAATTTTGGCCTTTTTTTCTCCGTTCCGTACTGGGTAATGGCCTATTGGGAATTTTGGTCACAATACCCCTTATTTATGTAAAATACTACCTTGCCCCTATTGTCAACCAGCCATTGATGCTATTAGCCATTGCCGGGGGCGCCTTATTGTTAAGCTGGGTGTTGCTGGTCATTGTTAGCAAACATCCGTTCAGGAAAGAAATGGAAATTATCTTTAATGATGTAATGGCCGCATGGCGTTAACTAAACGGCCATGGTTTCTAAGAACGCGTTTTAAATAAAGCGTATACCGTACAGGCCTAGCGTTAGGCGGGGCAAAAATTGCTAATCCTATTTAATGGCTATTATGAAAATATTGTTTGCAACAACGCATTATTATTTGCCCCAAAACGCTGGAGGCTCCGAATCTTTGACCCATGACCTGTGCCTTTCGCTTAAGGATAAGGGTATTGATTGTGGCGTTCTTGCCGACTTATCTGCCGCCAAGGATTTGATTTGGCTAAAAAACCGTATCAAAAACAAGCTGTCGGGACAAGCTTGTCCGGCCGATTATGGCTTTGGCTATCCCGTTTATCGGGGCTGGGATCCGGTTAATGGCGTTAAGGAAGTTTGCGCAAGCTTCCGGCCAGACATTGCCGTAGCCCTTGCGGGCAAGCCGCTGTTGCTGGCGGATGCCTTCTTGCACAATAGCATCAAAACGGTGGTTTATCTTCAGGATGTGGATTTTCATCGGCATGGCGGGGAATATAAAGCCCACCCCTTGCTCCATTACCTTGCCAACTCCCAGTTTACGGCAGATGCGTTCCAAAAAGCCTTCGGTTTTGAGGTGAAAGTCATCCCGCCCTTGGTCAGGACAGAACGCTATACCGTCACTTCTAAGCGGCAAAAAGTGGTGTTTGTTTGCCCATCGCCGTTAAAAGGGGTCGAAATCGCCTTTAAGCTGGCGGAAGCCAACCCTGACATCCCGTTTTTATTTGTCGAATCGTGGTTCATTCCGCCCGAAGAAAAACAAGGCTATCTGTCACGCGCCAGCCACTGCCCCAATATTGGATGGCTGCCTAGGCAAAGGGATATGCGCCCGATCTATGCACAGGCAAAAATTATGCTCGTCCCCTCCGTATGCAATGAGGCCTGGGGGCGGGTGGTGACCGAATCACAGGCCAGTGGCATCCCGACTTTGGCGAGCCATCGCGGTGGCTTGCCTGAGTCGGTAGGGGACGGCGGGATATTGCTGGACCCGGATGCCGATATTGACGTTTGGCAGCGTGCACTCAATAGCTTGTGGCGGGATGATGGGCTTTATAACCGCTATAGCCAAGCGGCGGCAGCCTATGCCAGCCGCCAGGGCATACAACCGCACTATTTGGCTACAGAATTGATTGGTTTTTTGCATTCCATTTGATTTTCAGCACTTGTAACCGTTTAACTGGATTAATCCGCGTTCCCTTATAAATAGCTACCATGAAAATATTGTTTGCAACAACGCATCATTATTTGCCACAAATCGCCGGCGGTTCTGAGTCATCAACCCATGACCTGTGCCTCTCGCTTCAGGAGCGTGGCATAGCGTGTGGCGTTCTGGCCGATTTGGCGGCAAACCACGATTCGACATGGCTAAAGAACCGTGTCAAAGCCAAGCTGACTGGCAAGGCTTATCCGGCCGACCATAGCTTGGGCTACCCTGTCTACCGGGGCTATGAAGCAGTCAATGGCGTTAGGGAAGTCTGCGCTAGATTCCAGCCAGACATAGCCATAATCCAAGTGGGTACGCTGCTCTTGTTGGCGGATGCCTTTTTGCATAATGGCATCAAAACGGTGGTTTACCTTCGGGGTGTGGAGTTCCATGAACATGGCGGCGAGCATAAAGCCCGCCCCTTGCTGAATTACCTCGCCAATTCCCAATTTACGGCGGACACTTTCCAGAATGCTTTTGGTTTGGGGGCGAAAGTCAT
>JAQTNZ010000269.1 GCA_028713595.1 Methylovulum sp.
TCTTTTGCCTTAACGACAACAAGGTACGCCTCATCAATACCGTTAATTGGCGGTAATGCGGCATTACTAAACATAGGTAATTCAGCTGAAACCCCTGAATATGTATTTACCCACAAAGAAGTAAGTTCATCCCTTCCCAAAAACTCGACATCTATATTGCTAAAATATCCAAGCTCATTAATTTGCTCAATAAAATCATATTTAGCCGTTTCAAGAGCTTCTGGCACTCGATAAATACCTGTTGTAACAAATCGAGCGGTGATAGAAGGTTTGCCTCCTCGAATTTTAGGAACATTCTTTATAGCTATGTTGAATACAGCATGTGCATTTTGTTGAACCTCATCGATCACTTGATAATTGTCAGAATTTACAAACCTAAGAATTGATTCTTTAAATTTTAAAAAATCCCCTAAATCAAATGATTCGCTTCGCTTTGCCTGTACAAAAACAACTTCAACTTCATGATTTTTTCTATCCTTATTGAATATTGAAATTGCATCTTCATCAGATACAATCATTTCTTCATCAATAAGAACTGCAACTCCATCAACTCCATCATCGCCATTCCCTGTAGTAATATCGTCCAACTCAAAATCACCGCCTATCTTGGATAAAATTATTGCATTGTTAGCAAACATTTCAAATTGTGTGCTTTCGCTATGTTGTTCTAAACCGTAACTGGTTACAAAACTTTCTAAATGTGCTTTTATAATACGATGCATTTTGATTCCTTTATTTCGATGAAAGTATCTTTTTGCTTATTCATAATGACTCCACAACCGCAAAACCTTAACACGTTTTTCATCGTCCAATATTCGATAGACCAAACGGTGCGAATACTAGTGCGGCAGCTTGGTCAATCAGGCCGTAAAGGTTTGCGCGGGCTTCGGTTGCATAGTGGCACTTTAGAGAAAAACCTAAAGCTTTATAGTACGCTATAAAATATCTTTTGGTAAATTATAATCGCTGGTTGTCGTTTGGTTATCCGTCTTGGCGATATGCCCTTTGGGCACAACACCTAAAAATCATTCCTTAGCCAAGTAAGGTACGACATTGGGTTCATTTTGCAACGGCAATATTCTTGCCTGCAATTTCTTTAATTGCCGCGCTTATCCATTGCCCTTTATCGTAATAATCCAATTCTTTTTTGGTGATGGGGCTTTTCAGGCCATTATTTTTATAAAACGGTTCGGCCATTATATAAAAAAGGTTGTCTGCCCCGTCTGATAGCCGAAACAGCCATTCATGTTTATCCGTAAAATTTGCTTCAATTATTTTTAAGCGCATTTTATTTCATAACCCGTTTAATATTTCTAATTCTGACACAAAACACCCCTCACCCCTTCATAACCCCCAACACCATCGCAATATGCGCCAATTCGGCGACGGTGGCGACATTCAGCTTGGCCTTAATCTGTGTGCCATAATTGGCTACGGTCTTGTAGCCTAGGCATAATTCATCGGCTATTTTATGAGCGGTCAGGCCTTTGGCCAGTAGCAGGAAGATGTCAAATTCCCTAGGTGATAAGGTGTCGATGATGGCGCGGTAATCGCTGGTTTGGGCGGGGGCTAGGGGCGGGGCTTTGAGTAGGCCTTGTTCGATGTAAGTGCCGCCTTGGGCGATAGCTTGGATGGCCTCCACTAAGATACTGGGTGCACTGCTTTTGGTGATGTAGCCTTTAGCTCCCGCCGCCATTGCACGGTTGACGTAGACGCTTTCATCGTGGACGCTGAACACCAGCACTTTGGCTTGGTTGTCACGCTGGCAGATGCGCCGTAGGGTTTCCAGACCGCCTATGCCGGGCATGGACAAATCCAAGACGGTTACGTCAGGCTGGGTTTCCAGATAAAGCTGGCAGGCGGCTTCGCCACGTTCGGCTTCGGCCACCACTACGAAGGAGCCGACCGAGGACAGCAGTAGCCTGAAACCGGCGCGGACGATGGCATGGTCATCGACTAAGAGGATTTTGATGGTGTCGCTCATGGTACACTGCCATTAAGTTAAGGATTTGTGATTGTAATATCAACAAGATAGGATTGACCGTTCGCCTGTCCCCAGACCACCCTTGTGGTGGAGCTAGTCGAAGGGTGAACGGTTAATCCGGTCATGGTTCGACTAGCTCACCACGAACGGATTAACTTACTACGACCTTAAATTACTCGTTCCCATTCATGCCCCGTGGGTACACGCTGTGTACCCACGGGGCATGAATGGGAATGCAGTAAGGACGCGCCGCGTCCCATTTCACACACCGCAGCGCGGGTGGCACTGCATTCCCACACTGCCCCTGAGGGTACACAGCGTGTACCCACGGGGCATAAATGGGAACGAGAGTTCTGCTTTTATCTTATTGAAATTATAGGCACAAATCCTTAACTTAATGGCAGTGGTTCATGGTAGGGGTACGGTCGCGCTAATGCTTAGGCCTTGTTGGGGGGCGGTGTCGATGGCAAAGTCGCCGCCTAGGCTTTTGATGCGCTCGCGCATACCCGATAGGCCAAATCCGGCTTTAAGGTTGGCGGGGGTGCAGCCGCGCCCGTTGTCGGCCACTTCTAAATACAGGTGGCCGTTAAGGATGTCCAGACGGATGGTGGCTTCGCTGGCTTGGGCGTGGCGGACGATGTTGGTTAGGCATTCTTGCACGACCCGAAACAGTTGGATGTCCATTTTTGGCGGCAAGTGGTCAACGGCATCGTTACAGTGCAAAATTAAGGTCAAGTCCGGTTGGCGGCTGACCCAGTGGTTCAGTAAATCTTCTAAGGTCGCTTTTAAGCCCAGTTCGGTCAGCACTAGGGGGTGCAGGTGGCGCATCATTGAGCGCACCACGGTGATGAGGTGGTCGCAGATGCTGATGATGGCATCGGTGATCTGGGCGGTGTCGGCCTGTGGGTTTTTGGCGGTGACGGCCATGACTTTAATGGCGGTCAACGATTGCCCCAGTTCGTCATGCAGCTCTTGTGACAAATGTTGCCGCTCTTCTTCTTGGATTTGCAACGAATGCAGGGTCAAGGCGCTGTTTTCTTGTTGTGCGATGTCCAGCACGGTGGTGAGATGGTTGATGGCTTTGGCGATATGGTCGTATTCTTGGATGGCAAAGTCGGGCAATTTTTGCTGGTAGCTGCCCTGCTCTATCGCTTTCAGGCCATCGACAATGGCGGCAATCGCCCGGAACGCTTTGTTAAACACCAGATTGACGGCACCAAACGTCAGCAAGGCCATCACCCACAGCGAGACAAAAAACGCTCGGCTTTCTTGCCAAGCTTCGCTGATTTCATCAATCGGGTCGGCTTGGATGATTAAGGTCAAGCGTTGGCCGTCAGCGGTGGTCAATTGTTGTTCGACTTCGGGGTATTGGGTGGATACCAGATTGATAAACCAGTGCGGGGGAGCCTGGCTGGCGGCGACACGTTTGGGTTCGGCGGTAAATTTGACCACTTCGCCGCTGGCTTTTTGCAGTTGTATCTGCAAATGGCGGGTTTGTTCCAACGAGACAAAGCGCGGCAACCACGCGCTGATGTCCACCGCGCTCTGGCCGCCATGGGGAAAATTCAGTTGGATCAGTTGCCGGGCGAGGTTGAGCGAAGAATCAATTTCCTTACTGACCGCCGCCCGCGCTTGCCACACCGCGACCATGCCGCCCAACACCAAAATGATGAAACTGGCCAGTATAATGCGGACATTGATTTGGTAACGCAAACTCATGGTAACGCCTGATGTTGCCACTATTTGATGACCCGCCATTGGGTCAGCTCAATGGCTTGTTGCAATGGCAAGCTGGACGGGGCCAGCAGCGCCATCACCAAGGTTGCGGTCAATAATAAAAATGACGCGCTCAGGTCTCTATAGTGGAATAGCTTTAACGCCGTGCCAAACGATTTTTTCAGGCGCTTATTGCTTAAATCGACGCTGTAGGCTTCGTCCAACAACAAATGGACGATAAAACCAAAGGCGATAAACGCACCGTTTAACCACGCTTGCAAAATACTCCAATGCAGTAAATAATGGGTGATATTGGTGGTCATCAAGGCAAAAAACACCGCTGCCAACACCGAGTGGAATACACCACGGTGCTTGGTAAAGCGGTTAAACAGGGCGAACAAACCGTAGCGCGTCAGCGGGTACGCCGCGATGGCCGCGCCCAACACCCAATATGCCGGGTAATGGTGTTGCAGCACTTGGGCCACCAAGCTCACGGCCATTAACGCCAGCACCGTAAACAACAGGCGCACCGGCCTGGAATTGCTGGCATCAATATCCGGCAATAGGCCGCCAACCGTCCCTAACAAGACCAGCCACAGGGTTTGGTCCAGCATAATCAGTTGCATATAAACGGCAGACGCGGCGGCGGCGGCGCTGGCAATGGCGGCACCGGCAACGTGGACTTTAAAATTCGCCATAATTTTTGACAGTTTTTATATAATTTCTTAACTCAGTGGGGCAATATTTATTGGTCATTAAAACCTTAGCCATTATACTAGAAAGGTTTTCCTGAAAGACATAATCCTGACCACTTGACATTAATCATGACGACATCATTAACCTGTTTTAAAGCTTATGACATTCGCGGCAGGTTGCCTGACGAACTCAATGCCGACATTGCCTACCGTATTGGCCGGGCGTTCGCCGAAAAAATCCAACCCAAGGCGGTGATTGTCGGGCGCGACATCCGCCTATCCAGTGACGAGATGGCGGCGGCGCTCACCGAAGGTCTGTTGGATGCCGGGGTTAATGTCTATGATATTGGTTTATGCGGTACGGAAGAGGTGTATTTTGCCACTTTCGCCTATCAGGATAAGGGCGTGGCGATGGACGGCGGCATTATGGTCACCGCCAG
>JAQTNZ010000270.1 GCA_028713595.1 Methylovulum sp.
CTCTTCCGATCTCATCGAAAGAATGCGCCAATAAGGCATCATCATCTTCAAAATCATCCAGCGAATCGGTCTCATGGCTGTATTTGCGGAAATGGTCGATGATTTTATGCTTCATAATACCGATCAACCACGTCTTGACCGACGATTGCCCCGTGAATTGGGCAAACGACTGCCAAGCCGCCAACAGGGTTTCTTGCACCATATCTTCCGCAAGGGGTTCGGAGCGCACCCGCAACAGGGCGTAACGGTACAGCGCATCGCCGTAATCATCAAGCCATTTGCTAGGGTCACTGGTCAATGCAGTCATAAATAACCTGTTGTTGGGAGGCCGAAACGGTCATCAAGGGGTTAACGCCGTAGCTTTTCATACAATTGCAAATATTCTTGTGCGCTACGCCGCCAACTGAAATCTTTGCTCATGGCATTGACCTGCATGTTCCGCCAGTGTTCCGGCGAATAATAAAGCAGTAGCGCCCGTTTGATGGCTTCAAGCAAGGTGCCGGAGTTGGCGTCGTTAAAAACGATGCCGCTGGCAGTGCCATTGGCGAGGGTTTCCATAGACGTGTCAACCACGGTATCGGCCAAACCGCCGGTTTTCCTGACGATGGGGATAGTGCCGTAGCGTTGGCTGTACATCTGGTTTAAGCCGCAGGGTTCAAAGCGGGAAGGCATTAAGAACATATCCGCCCCCGCTTCGATCAGATGCGCAAGGCTTTCATTGTAACCCAAGGTGACGGCGATTTTGTCAGGATAGGCTTGTGCCAATGCTTGTAAGCGTTGTTCGACAGCTTTGTCACCGCTGCCTAACAACACCAGTTGCATGGGCATGGCGAGCATTTCCGGCAAGCAGTTCAGCACCATGTCGATGCCTTTTTGTTCGACCAAACGGCTGATCAGGCCAAACAGCGGTATGTTTTCGTTAACCGGCAAGTTGACACGGCGTTGCAGTTCAGTTTTGTTATGGACTTTATCTTGGATGGAATCGGCGGAGTAACGCTGGGCAATAGAGCCATCGGTTTCGGGGTTCCATTGCTGGGTGTCGATGCCGTTGATAATGCCGACCAGTGCGTCCTTACGGTGCCGTAACAGGCCTTCGAGTCCGTAACCAAAGGCCGGGGTTTGGATTTCTTGGGCGTAAGTGGGGCTGACGGTGGTGATGCAATCGGCAAACGCGAGGCCGCCTTTGATAAAAGACAGCATATTGTGGAATTCCAAGCCTTCAGGGTTCCACAATTGTCCGGGGATGTTCAGCGCCACCATACGGCTGGCGGAAAACAGGCCTTGATAGGCCAGGTTATGGACGGTAAACACCGTGGCGGGCCGGTCTTTTTCCAACGACAGCAGAGCCGGCACCAAACCGCTTTGCCAATCGTTGCAATGGACAATGTCAGGCCGCCAGTTTTGGCCGATTTTGTCCATGGCACAAATGACCGCGATACGGCAGAACAGGGCGAAACGCTCGGCATTGTTGGGCCAGGGGTTGCCGCTTTCATCGGTGTAAGGATTGCCCGGATAATTGTAAAACTCAGGGCAATCGACCAGCCAGACCGGGATGTTGCTGTCCGGTAGGCGGGTTTCCAAGATAGTGATCTGGCGGTTATCGACCCGCAGGGAAAACAGGGTATGGACTTCGCTATAGAGGCTGAGCGCCTGATAATTGGGCATAATCAGGCGGACATCTTGGGACAACTCCGCCAAAGCCTTGGGTAAGCTGCCCGACACATCGGCAAGCCCCCCAGTCTTAATTAAAGGATGTGCCTCGCTGGTGACAAATAATATTTTTTTCATTATGGCTTCCTTTTTGTGATCGGCTTAGAGCTTTAAGATCACACCTCCTAAAGGCGGTAAGGTCAAATTGATGGAATGGGGCAGGTTCATCCAGGGCTTAGGTTCCGAGACCACCGTGCCATTACCGGCATTGGTGCCGGCATAATAGGTCGAATCCGAATTGAAGATTTCTTTATAGACACCCTCGCTAGGTACGCCAATCCGGTAATTTTGGCGGGTGACGGGGGTAAAGTTCAACACCACGCATAATTCTTCGTCACCGTTTTTGCGCCGGAAACTGATGATGGATTGTTGGACATCGTGGCAGTCTATCCATTCAAAACCCAGATAATCAAAATCATGCCGGTACAGTGCCGACTGGGTTTTATAGAGGTTGTTCAAATCCTTGACCAAGGTTTGGATACCTTGATGGTAAGGGTATTCCAACACATACCAATCCAGCGTCTTGTTAAAGCTCCATTCGCTGCCTTGGCCGAACTCACAGCCCATAAACAGCAGTTTTTTGCCAGGGTAAGTGTACATCAATGTATACAGCAAGCGCAGGTTGGCAAAGCGTTGCCATTCATCGCCGGGCATTTTGTTCAGCAAGGAACCTTTGCCATGCACGACTTCATCATGGGAGAAGGGCAGGGCGAAGTTTTCGGTGAACGCATACAACAGGCCAAACGTCAGTTGGTCATGGTGGTGCATCCGGTGTATCGGATCCAGGCTCATATAGGCCAGGGTGTCGTGCATCCAACCCATATTCCATTTCATGGAAAAGCCCAAACCGCCTGTCCAGGTCGGGCGGGTGACTTGCGGCCAAGCCGTGGATTCTTCGGCCATGACAATGGCGCCCGGATGCTGCTCGTGCATGACGGCGTTCAGCTCCCTGATGAAGTCAATCGCCTCCAGGTTTTCGTTGCCGCCGTATTTGTTGGGGACCCAGTCGTTATGCTTGCGTGAATAGTCCAGATAGAGCATGGACGCGACCGCATCGACCCGCAAGCCATCCAGATGGAATTCTTCCAGCCAGAACATGGCGCTGGCGAGCAAGAAATTTTTGACTTCATTGCGCCCATAATTGTAGATTAAGGTTCCCCAGTCGCGGTGTTCGCCTTTGCGCGGGTCTTCGTGTTCGTAGAGGGCGCTGCCGTCAAAACGTGCCAAGGCAAACGCATCTTTAGGGAAATGCGCCGGCACCCAGTCGAGGATGACCCCGATGCCCTGTTGGTGGCATTGGTCGATAAAATACCGGAAATCATCGGGCGTGCCGTGGCGGCTGGTCGGTGCGAAATAGCCCGTGGTCTGATACCCCCAAGACGCGTCCAGCGGATGTTCGGTGATAGGCAGCAGTTCGATATGGGTAAAGCCCATTTGCTTGACATAGCCGATGAGCTGTTCCGCCAATACCCGATAATTTAAGAAATTGCCTTGTTCGTCACGCTGCCAAGAACCCAGATGCACTTCGTAAATGGCGATAGGCTCATGCAGCCAGTCATAGCAGGCGCGGTCAACCAGCCATTGCTGGTCTTCCCAAGCATAGCCGTTTTCATTGACGATGATCGACGAGGTGCTGGGGCGGAACTCAAATTGCTGTGCGTAAGGGTCGGTTTTTAATAATAGTTGTTGGGTCTTGGCATTTAAGATTTCAAATTTGTACAGGCAACCGACCGTGAGGCCAGGGATAAAGATTTCCCAGATACCGCTGCCGCCCAAACTGCGCATCGGGTTGCAACGCCCGTCCCAGCAGTTAAAGTCACCGACTAGGCTGACCCGTCCGGCATTAGGGGCCCAAACTGCGAACAACACGCCGTCAATGCCGTCAATGGTGCGCAAATGTCCGCCCAGTTTTTGGTAAATGTGCCAATGTTTGCCTTCGCCAAACAAGTATTGGTCAAATTCGGGCAATTGGGGGCCAAACGTGTAAGGGTCATAGTTTTCGTGGGTCACGCCGTTTTTGTCTGCCCACGCTAGCCGGTAATGTTCCGGCAATGCGTCTTGTGCATCAACGTATTCAAAAAAATCAGTGCCACTGATTCGGGTAAGTTCGACGCCGTTATCGCTAAAGCCGACGGTTTCGGCATGGGGCAGATAAACCTTTATTATTGTTTGGTTATTTACGGTATGGCGGCCCAATATTGAAAAGGGATCATGATGTTTGGCGGCTATGATTTTTAACGAATCAGCGTCAAGCGCGTTGGTTGATTGCTTTTTCACTTTGCTTTGCCTCAATTTAGTAGAATAATGGTTGCGCAAATGTTACCAAAATAAAACAATAACTGTGAATCTATTCCACTTGGAGATGAGAAATGTCGGCATCGACCCCCAAAAAACATGATCTTAACATCCAGCACTTGACCCGAAATACGATTGCCTTGATTTTAGCGGGTGGGCGTGGTTCACGGTTGATGAACATGACGGATTGGCGTGCCAAACCTGCGGTGCCCTTTGGCGGCAAGTTCCGCATCGTCGATTTTCCGCTATCCAACTGCGTCAATTCAGGCATCCGTAAAATCGGTGTCCTGACCCAATACAAAGCCGATTCGTTGATCCGGCATATCCAGCAAGGCTGGGGATTTTTGCGCGGCGAATTTGGCGAATATGTCGATCTGATGCCGGCCCAACAACGCCATGATGAAGATTCTTGGTATAAAGGCACGGCAGACGCTATCTTCCAGAATATCGACATTCTCAGGAACCGCAAGCCCCAGTACATTTTGGTGTTGGCGGGCGACCATATTTACAAGATGGATTATGGTGCGATGCTCGCCGACCATGTCGAGAAAAACGCCGACCTGACCATCGGCTGTATTGAAGTGTCCTTGGAAGATGCGACCGCTTTCGGGGTGATGGACGTTGATGCCAACCGCCGGGTGCGGGCGTTTGTCGAAAAGCCGGAACATCCGCCGGTCATGCCAGGGCGCACCGACACCGCGTTGGCCTCTATGGGCTTTTATATTTTTAATGCCAGCTTCTTGTTTGAGCAGTTGCTTAAAGACGCTGACACGCGTGGCTCCTCACATGATTTTTGCAAGGACATCATCC
>JAQTNZ010000271.1 GCA_028713595.1 Methylovulum sp.
GTTCATGCGTTTGCCCACCCCCGCCGCCGGGACAACCGCCCAGAATTTTAGTGTATCGGTCATGATAAAAAGTCATTGCCTCTTAGGATGATGTTTAGGATGTATCCCATGCTTAGGGTATGGAATCGCTGCACAATACCCTTTTTGGTGCTGGGCTGCAATGGTCAGCTTTCCAGTTTGGCTTTATGATGGTCTTCACCTAACATGATATATACCGCCGGCACGACAAACAGTGTAAACAAGGTGCCGATGGCGATACCCGTGGCAATCACCAATCCCATGCTAAAGCGTGACACCGCCCCTGCACCCGTGGCAAAAATCAATGGCAATACACCCAGTACCATCGCTGCCGTGGTCATCAGGATAGGCCGTAACCGGATGCTGGCGGCGGATTCCACTGCCTCGCGCTTGCTCATGCCTTGTTTTTGCCGGTTATTGGCAAATTCAACAATCAGGATGCCGTGTTTGCTGATGAGGCCCATCAGCGTGACCAACCCCACTTCGGTATAAATGTTCAAGGTGGCGTTACCGATACCGAGGGCGATAAACACTAACGCCCCGGCAATCGACATCGGTACGGAAACCAGGATAATCAGCGGGTCGCGGAAGCTTTCAAATTGTGCCGCTAAGGCCAGATAAATGATGATTAGCGCGAATACGAACGTGAACAGGAAACCGTTGGATTCTTTGACCAGCTGGCGGGATTGTCCGGCATAGTCGATGCTGTAATTGGGTGGCAGCACCCGTTTGGCAATGTCTTGTAAAGTGGCCAAAGCATCCCCTAAGGTCACGCCGGGAAACGGCACGCCACTGACCATCACATCATTGATGCGTTGGAAGTGGTTCAGCAAGCGCGGCACCGTTTCCGTGCTGAGGCTGGCAATGGTGGATAGCGGCACACTATTGCCATCGGCAGTACGGATCGGGTAATCCAGCAATTGGTCAGGATTGAGCCGGAATTTTTGTTGCACTTGCGGAATGACCTTGTAAGAGCGGGCATCCAAGCTGAAATAATTGACATAACCACCACCGAGCATGGATGCTAAGGACGCGCCGACATCCTGCATGGTCAGGCCTAACAGGGAAGCTTTGTCACGGTCTATCGTCAGCCGTGATTGCGGTTGGTCATAGCGTAAATCACTATCGGCAAAAAGGAACCGCCCGCTTTTGCGCACTTCCGCCATAAATAGCCCCAGCACGGTGTTTAATTGTTCGAACGATTCGTTGGTGCCGATGATAAATTGCACCGGCATCCCACTGCTGCCAGGTAACGGCGGTGGTTGGAAGGCGGCGGCGTTGACCCCGGCGATGGTGTTCAATTTGTTTTGGACGGTCGGCAGCAACTGGCTGGCGGTTTGGGTACGTTCGTGCCAAGGTTTAAGCACCATACCCGAAATGGATTGCCCGGGCGATTCCAACTGGAAAACATGGTCGGTTTCTGGATAGGCATGAAACACTTCATACACGAGACGGCTGTACAGCAAACGTTGCTGTAAAGTGGCATCGGGGGCAGTATTGGAGATACTGATAATAATCCCTTGATCTTCCTGAGGGGCTAACTCGCTTTTGGAATGGGTGTACAGAAAATAAATGCTGCCGAGGATGATGGCGGCAAAAATGGCGGTGACGGGCAGATAATTTAAGGAGCCGTGCAAAAAATTTTCGTAGCTTTTACTCAGGCTATTAAAACGCTGGTCTATCCAATCGACTAGACGTTCTTCCCAGCCGCTACGGTCATGTTTGTGGACTTTCAGCAGGCGTGAACTCATCATCGGCGATAAGGTCAGGGCGACTATCGCTGACACCGTGACCGCCCCGACTACGGTAAAGGCAAACTCAGAAAACAACGCCCCGGTCAAACCGCTTTGGAAACCGACTGGCACATAAACGGCGATCAGGACGATGGTCATGGCGATGATGGGGCCGGTCAATTCTTGTGCCGCCAGCAGGGCGGCGGGGATGGGCTGCATCCCGTCCTCCAGGTGGCGGTTAACGTTTTCGACGACAATGATCGCATCATCGACCACCAAGCCAATCGCCAGCACCAAGGCCAGCAAGGTCAGCAAGTTGATGGAGAAACCAAACGCCAGCATCATGGTGAACGTGCCGATCAGCGATAAGGGGATGGCGATCACCGGAATCAGCACCGAACGTGGCGAACCGAGGAAGGCAAAGACCACCAAGGTGACAATAATCAAGGCTTCAACCAAGGTATGGATGACTTCATGAATCGAACTATCGACGAATTTGGTGGAGTCATAAACGATTTTCCCGTTCATGCCCTCCGGCAATTGCGCCTGAATATCGGGGAACACCGCCCGCACCCGCCCGATCACTTCCAGCAAATTGGCGCTGGGGGCGATTTGCAAGCCGATATAGACAGCCTTGTCGCCATCAAAAGCCACGCTGGAGTCATAATCATCAGAACCTAAGGTGACATTGGCGACATCTTTCAGGCGGATAATCGCGCCGTCTTGCTGTTTGACAATCAGGTCTTCAAACTCGGCGACCGAATGCAGGCCGGTGGAAGCGGTCAAGTTGACTTGCACCATTTGCCCTTTGGTGGTGCCTAGTCCGGCGATAAAGTCATTTTTGGTCAGCGCAGCGCTGACATCGGTGGCGGTCAGCGCGTAGGCCATGAGCTTGTCGGGGTCTAGCCATGCGCGTAAGGAGAAATTTTTGCTGCCCAGCAATTCGGCGATTTGCACACCTTCCACCGATTGCAAGCGTGGTTGCACCGTGCGCACCAGATAGTCGGTGATATGGTTAGCAGCCAAGGTGCTGCTGGAAAAGCCGATGTACATGGCATCAATAGTCTCGCCTATTTTGACGTTCAAGACAGGCCGTTGCGATTCGGGCGGCAACTGGTTGATGACCGAATTGACCTTGGCGTTGATTTCGGTGAGGGCCTTGTTCGGGTCAAAATTCAGGCGCAAATTGGCGGTGATGGTGCTGACGCTGTTTTGGCTGATGGAGGTGATGTAATCAATGCCATTGGCTTCGGCAACCACGGTTTCCAAGGGCGTGGTGATAAACCCCGCGATAATGTCAGGGTCGGCCCCGTAATAGGAAGTGGAAATAGTGACTACGGCATTTTCGGTGCGCGGATATTGCAACACCGGCAAGCTGGTCAGCGAGCGCAAGCCCAACACCAGCAGCATGATGCTGATAACCATCGACAATACGGGCCTACGGATAAAAATGTCGGTTAAGTTCATGGCGGCTTATTGGTCTATAGGTTGGGGGGCAGGGTCATTGCTAGGCTGTTGGCTATTGTCAATCAGCACGGTGGTGCCGTTATGCAGCTTGATTTGTCCAGACGTGACAATCCTCTCGCCGTCCTTAACGCCTTTGATAATGCTGATTTGGTCGCCGCGCGTCTCGCCGGTGGTCACGAATGCCTGGTGGACGGTCAGCTTGGTTTGGCCTTTATCGTCTTTGCCTTCTTCGACCACGAACACGGTCGCCCCAAACGCGTTAAAGCTGATGGCGGTACGCGGCACGGTGATGAACGGCTGGGCGGCACCGGTAATGACCTGCACTTTGGCATACATGCCAGGAACTAGGCGATGGCCAGGGTTTTTCAGAGTGGCGCGGATCAGGGCGTTGCGGGTGTTGCTGTTCACTTTCGGGTCAATGACGCTAATTTCCCCCAGAAAATCTTGTGTCGGATAGGTATCGGTATGCAAATGGATGGCTTGGCCGATTTTTAACACCGCCAAATACTGTTGCGGCAGGTAAAAGTCGGCATAGACCGTGTCCAAATTTTGCAACGTGGCGATGGTTGTGCCGGCGGCCAAAAATTGGCCTTGGTCGATGGCACGGACACCTACAAGCCCGCCAAACGGCGCACGGATGGTTTTTTTGTCAATCAACGCTTGTTGCGCGGCGGCGTTGGCTAGGGCGATATTCAGGTTTGCCTTGTCGATGTCCATTGTCTGTTGGCTGATGGCTTTGGCATTGAATTGCGCTTCGGAACGCCGGAAGGTGATCCGCGCCAGTTCGGCGGTGGCGTTCAGTGCGTTCAGTTTGGCTATGTCATCATCAGCCCGCAGTTGCACCAGCGGGGTATTAGCGGCAACGGTATCGCCTTGTTTGAAGAGGATGGCGCTGACCAGTCCTGCCACTTCCGAACTGAGTTCGACCCCTTGCGCGGCGCGTAAGCTGCTGACGGCTTCAAGCTTGGGCAGCCAGTCCTCATAATGTGCGCTAATGACCGATACGGTTTTGGGCGGCTCGCCTTGGGACATCATGAACTGCTTAATCATGCGCCCTTTGAATTCGATAAAACCAAACACACCGCCCAGCACTACGCCAACGACGATGAGCATAATGAGCATACGCTTAAACATATTATTTTCCTTTGCGAAATTGTTCAAATTGTTCAAGTAAGGACGAGGCTGGCTTTTGTTTCGGCTGGTTGTCCGTGAGGGTTTGCGCCAAATCGGCACGCTGCCACCAGCCGCCACCTAAGGCTAGGAACAGCGCGGCGGTATCGGAGACTTGGGCGGCTTTGGCTTGGATTTGCCCCAAGCGGGCTTGTTGGTAGTCGTGTTGCGAGCTTAGCAAATTCAAATAACTGACCGCCCCGATTTGGAATTGGGTTTGCGTCAACGCCAAGGTGTCAT
Source organism: Methylovulum sp. (assembly GCA_028713595.1). Lineage (GTDB taxonomy): Bacteria > Pseudomonadota > Gammaproteobacteria > Methylococcales > Methylomonadaceae > Methylovulum. The sequence continues at coordinate 4,629 of JAQTNZ010000271.1, forward strand.
GGGCGGCCTGTTGCGCGGATTCTTGGGCTTTCAGGGCTTGGGCATCATATTGCAAGGCGCTTAAGGTGTCGGCGACATTTTGGAACGCCTTTAACACGGTGCTGCGGTACTGTTCGGCGACCTGCTGGTAGGCGGCTTTGGCTACTTTGCGCTGGTGGGTCAATTGCCCGCCATGAAAAATTGGCTG
>JAQTNZ010000272.1 GCA_028713595.1 Methylovulum sp.
AAATATCTAAAATAGTGTTCATAGTGAGATAAAGTCTTTTCTTGCCAACGTTTAGCGCTATTGGCTTTATAGTTTTGATGTTTCCTGGTCAAGGTCGGCTTTGACACGCAATATTTCAGCCAACCTGTTAGCCACACTATACTTGTCGCCCGGATTAATATCTGTGAGGTTTTTGGGTATGATGGGGTAATTTTCACCTAACCCTGTATCGACTATGTCACAGAATAATGAGCCATCTTCTGAACGGCCTGACCTGACCGCTGATTTACGCGCCGTTGTCGCCTTATTCATGCAGCAATGGCAAGAAAAACTCACCGCGCCCGATTTGCTTGCACCCGATGCCGCCAATGCACCACATTTGTACGATAGTCTGCCCCAAGTTTGGGCAAGTAGTCAATTTGTTGCGGAAAGTTGCTTGCGACAACCTGATATGCTGCTTGATTTACACACCTCTGGGGACTTGTATGTTATTTATACCCAACAGGCTTATCAGGAAAAACTCCAACGATTAAACCCCAGAGATGACACGGAACTGATGCGCGGATTACGGCAATTTAGGCGACGGGAGATGGTCAGGATTGCTTGGCGGGATTTGGCGGAATGGGCGATGCTACCAGAAACTTTGCTGGACGTGTCCTTGTTGGCAGAAGCCTGTATCCAATACGCCTTGCAGTTTCTCTACGCACAGGCCTGCAACAGGCGCGGCACACCATTATTGCCGGATGGCGGCCCACAACAACTGGTGGTGTTGGGCATGGGCAAATTGGGCGGCCACGAACTCAACTATTCCTCGGACATTGACCTGATTTTTGCCTACCCTGAAGACGGGGTGTTGCCTGACAAAAAAGCCACTACCTACGGCGAATTTTTCACCCGATTGTGCCAAAGCCTGGTGAAAGTGCTTGACGAGATCACCGTGGATGGCTTTGTCTTCCGCACCGACACCCGCCTAAGACCCTTTGGCGACAGTGGTGCCATCATTATGAGCTTTGATGGCATGGAACACTATTATCTGACCCAAGCGCGGGAATGGGAGCGCTATGCGATGATAAAAGCGCGGCAGGTCGCCGGCGACTTTAATAAAGGCGCGTATTTGCTGGCGATGCTCAAAGCCTTTGTCTATCGGCGCTATCTGGATTATGGCGCGTTTGAAGAATTGCGTTCGCTAAAAATGCAGATCATGCAGGAATTAAAGCGAAAAGACCGCCTTGATAATGTCAAGCTGGGAGCAGGTGGCATCCGCGAAGTGGAATTTATCGGCCAAGCCTTCCAACTCATCCGGGGCGGTACGGAAAAATCCCTGCAACAACATAGCATCCTCGCCGTCTTGCAAAGGCTGGGCGAACTGAAACTGCTTACCGCTGCCGATGCCGAGCAACTGAGTGCCTGCTACCGTTTTTTGCGGCGGGTCGAAAACCATATCCAACAATATCAGGACAAACAAACTCATGACCTGCCAGTCGGCCCGTTAGCACAACAAAGCTTGGCGTTTTCGCTAAACTTCCCCGATTGGGCCAGTTTTAAAACCGAACTGGATCGGGTCAGGGCGCAAGTCCATGCTATTTTTGACCAGGTATTTTCCCTATCCAAACAAGAACACTGCGACCTGCACGGCCAACATATCTGGCTTGGCAGCGCCGATGATGCTGAACTACAGGCCAGCTTGGCGCATTATGGCCTATCCGACACCGCCGCTGGCCTGAGCGCCCTTAGACAGTTTAAACGGAGCGCCCCTATCAGACGGCTAAGCGCCAAAGGGGCGGCAGTGCTGGATCGTTTAATGCCACAACTGCTGGCCGCCTTGGCGAACGTCAGTAACCCTGATGAAACCTTAAATCGGGTATTGGGTTTGTTTGAAGCCGTCGCGGGCAGGACGGTATACCTGTCCTTACTTGCCGAAAATCCCGATGCCTTAGCGCAAATGCTCCGCTTGGCCTCGGCCAGCCTCTGGTTTTGCGAGTATCTGGGACGTTGCCCGATTTTGTTTGATGAACTGCTAGACCCCCGCGCCCTGTTCGCCCCCTTGCAAAAACAAGACTTGGACGCACAACTGCACCGCCTCTTGGCCGCGATTGAGGTTCAAGACCTTGAGCAATTGATGATCGTATTGCGCCAGTTCAAACAACAGCAGGTGCTAAAAGTCGCCGCCGCCGACATTATGGGCGTGATCCCGCTGATGGTGGTCAGCGACTACTTGACTTACATCGCCGAAAGCGTGGTCGCGCAAGTGCTACAACGGGCCTGGCTGATGCTGGCCGAAATCCACGGCACGCCACCGGACAGCAACCTGCAAAACAGTGGCTTTGCCATCCTCGGCTTTGGTAAGTTCGGCGGTATCGAGTTAGGGTACGGCTCTGATTTGGACTTGGTGTTCATCTGCACTTACCCCGATGGCAACGCCATGACCGATGGCGGCAAACCTATCGCCGCCTCCCAATTCTACGGACGGTTGGGGCAAAAAGTCCGCCATATCCTCGACACCAAGCTGTTATCCGGCATTTTGTACGAAGTGGACATGCGCCTACGTCCTAGCGGCGACTCCGGCTTGCTGGTCACGCATATCAACATGTACGAAGATTATTTAAGGGACCAAGCCTGGACATGGGAGCATCAAGCCTTGGTGCGCAGCCGTTTTATCGCCGGTGACGAGCACCTGCAAACCACTTACCAACAGATACGCAACCGCGTCTTAAGCCTGCCTAGGGACTACGAACTTTTAAAAACCGAAGTGCGCGACATGCGCGAAAAAATGCGCACCGCCCTAGCCAGCAAAGCCCCAGGCAAGTTCGACTTAAAACACAGCAAAGGCGGCATTGCCGACATTGAGTTTATGGTGCAGTTTTTGGTGCTGGCCTACGCCTTTAACCACCCTGCCCTGACCGTATACACCGATAATGTCCGTTTGTTAGACAGCTTGGCAGACTCGGCAATACTGCCTAAAGAGACCGCCACCGCCTTAAAGACCGCCTATTGCGCGTATCGGGATTTAGGCCATAAACTGGCGTTACAAGATAGCCGTGCGCTGGTTGATGAAGCGGAAGTGAGCCAATGGCAAGCGTTAGTGGTGGGGGTTTGGGAGGGGATGATGGAGTCAAGGACAGTGGACAAGGCCAACTAGCGGCCTATTGTCATTTGGGATGGGTCGCAAGTGCCTTTTAGCCGTCATCTTGCCGGTTTTCAGGATCAAGCAGCCCGATGTCTTCACATAAACAGACATTTTTTACGACCTTATCCGAACTGACCATGATAAGCGGCTGAATAAGATAACATTTGATAAGCGCGATATGCAACATATCAATAGAGCCTACACATTTTAATTTGCCGTAATGGCCGATCAACAACTGGGCTTGGGTAAAAACATCCCCGTTTATGTCCATATCAAGCTTTGCAAAAGGCGAGCTTTGCAAGTCCTTGGTTAGTTCGTTAAGAATATTTTGCAGGGTTATCTTGGCTTTTTTTCTATGGCTACCAAAAACATTTTTACGATAGCATCTAAACAGCACATTCCACGACTCCAATAAAGTCAAAGACGAGTAATAAATAGTGTTATCAGCTTGGGCAACAAGCTGCCGAACCTCATTGACACCTTGTTCGGAGCGGTAATTTGGCAACAGTGAATATTTAAGCAAGGCATTGGCATCAAAATAATAAAAAGCCATACGCTACCTTTTTTCGTTCAAGACAGCGATAAATTCGGCAAATTTTTCCTCAGGGATCACTTGCGCTAGGTTTTTGACGGTCTTATAAAGCTCTTCCACGTTTAATGAGGCTTTGTCAAACCATGCTTGCGCCCCTAAATTAAGGGCGGCAACCGCTTCATCCCGATCGCCATGTCCGGTGATAATGGCCGTGCTTACGGCAATACCTTCATCCTCTATCGCCCGAATGACAGCAATGCCACTTTTAGGGCTATTGGGCATACACAAATCAATCAAAGCCACATCAAATTGTTGTTGGCGCAGCTTATCTAAGCCTTCTTCACCGCTCAACGCCGTTACAACTGCAAAGTCGCCGCGTTTTTCAAAATAGCTTTTGATCCCTTCTAAAAAATCTTGCTCGTCATCAATAAGCAATAGCTTATATCGGTGTGTCATAGTCAATAATCCTGTTGCGCAGGTAACGTGATTTTAAAACCCGCACCGCCTAACGGTGCCGGATAATAGTCAATGGAGCCGCCCAAATCTTTGGCGATTTCACCGCAAAAATATAACCCTAGCCCCATGCCTTCATTTTTGGAGCTTAAAAAGGGCGTGAATAATTTTGGCAAGTTTTCTTCGCTAATGCCCTCACCGCTGTCTTCGACACAAAAGCCCGCTTGCCTATCCTGTCGCCAAGTCTTTATGCCCACTTGCCTAATGGCTTTGCCTTTGACCGCCTCCCGAGCATTGCTTAACAGGCTAATCAGCATTTCTTGCAACGCCCATTCATTGGCGTGGGCAACCGCCGATTCGTCCAACTCTTTGTGCAGTTCTATTTTTTCCAATTGATATTGGGCGACAAACAGCAATTGATAAATGTCTTCGATAACGGTGTTCAACTTAACCGCCGCTAAAACCCTACGATCACCCCGCGCAAAGTTCCTAAAATTGCCCATCATCTGGCTTAAGCGCCCGGTCTGGTTAAGGATTTTTTCTAACAACGGCTTTAATTCGGTGGCGGGGTCAAAAAGACCATCATCCATATCGCTTAACGCGCCTGATGTGGTCATACGGATGACCCCAATGGGTTGGTTTATATTATGCGCCATCATGGTTGCCATTTGGCCTAGGTATTCCAGTTTTTTGCTTTGATAAAGGGCGACTTGGAT
>JAQTNZ010000273.1 GCA_028713595.1 Methylovulum sp.
ATGACCACGTCCCCCGCTTTCAACACTTGCGCGGCCAAGCCGCCAATTTCGACCCGCGCCGCCCCTTCCAGCATCACATAACGTTCCGCCACGCCTTGCAGGCGGTGCAGTTTGGTGGTGACTCCCGGCCTGACCCGCGCCCTGGCTATCGAGACCTCGGCATCATCGGCGCTGTTGGACAACTCCAAAATAAAACAGCCTTCGTCAAAATAATACTCGTCATCTTCATTGGCTTTTACTATTTTCGCTTGCATAACTTAAACGCTCCGATTCTTTTTTGGCGACTTTATCGCGCAAATACACGGGCATGGCGCGTTCTACGGGCAATGCCTGTTGCTTTGCAAAGCCGCGTTTGCCTAAGGACGCTATCGCCCGCGCCCTAGGCAGCGGGGTAGTTTCGTAATGGCTGACTTGTTCGCTCAATTGCCCCAGCAAGACGGGGGCATACACGCCCCAACCCGTGCCAAGGCCAACCCCAAAGAGGTCGGGGAATTCTATCAGCTCAGGCGGTGTGACCACTTCTTCGCCAATAAGTTGCGCAAAGCCGTCGGCATCACGCTGGTAAACGCCCCAAAAAATTTCCCCCATCCGTGCGTCCATCGCCACAAAAGCGACGTTAACGTCATGTTGGTCAAAATAATCTTGGGCGATGGCGGCTAAGGTCGATACTGGCATGACCTGCAAATCCAACCCTAAGGCCAGCCCTTGCATAATGCCTGTGGCGATGCGCACGCCCGTAAAAGACCCGGGGCCACGGCCAAACGCCAAGCCATCCAAATCGGCGGGCTGCAAACCCGCTTCTTTCATGAGTTCATCCACCATCGGCAAAATCAGTTGCGTGTGTTCTTTGCTGGCAAGGGCATAGCGTTCATGGATAACGCCATTGACGGACAATGCCGCCGAGCAAGCATCGGTTGCGGTTTCTACGGCGAGTAGTTTTATCATGGTTTAGATCCTTGTTGAAAGATTGGTTTTAAAACTGACATAAAGCACGAAGGGCATTAAGGTTTTCCCGCTTTGGTGGCTATAGGATCAAGCGGCGGTTGATGGGGAGATGGTCTATGGGATTATGGGGATATTTTCTAAGAAAAATCTCATGTTATGAGGTAGATCAGGTTAACAAAAAGGGAAACTGCCCTTATTTTATTGCCAAGTCTGTGGGAGTTTTGGATGCAAATCTATAGTGATACGTTGGTAGCTTACCGTAAAAGGCTTAACTGACGCTTAATGCGGATAAGAAAAATACTCATTCCGTAAAAAATGCCTGTACATCCTTAATGTCACGGCTACGCCGCATGGGCGGCACGCTGTCCAAAAACAGTTGCCCATAAGCACGTTTCAACAGACGCGGATCACAGACCATCAACACGCCCCGGTCGTTTTCATCGCGGATCAACCGGCCTATGCCTTGCCTTAAGGCAATCACGGCGGCGGGGATTTGATGCTCGAAAAACGGGTTTTTGCCTTGTTGGGCCATCGCGTCCAAACGCGCTTTTAACACCGGATCGCCGGGCGAGGCAAACGGCAGTTTGTCGATAATCACGCACGATAAGGCTTCGCCACGGACATCGACCCCTTCCCAAAAACTCGCCGTACCCAACAACACGGCATTGCCGGCTTTTTTAAATTGCTCCAGCAATTGCGCTTTGGGGCGGCTGCCTTGCACCAACAGCGGATAGTCGAGCTGGTCTTTCAGCAGGCTTTCTGCTTGTTGTAAGGCGCGGTGGCTGGTGAACAGGAAAAACGCCCGGCCTTTGCTGGCGTGCAGGACGGGCAACACAAACTCGACAATCAACGGGATAAAGTTGGGGGCGTTCGGGTGCGGCAAACCTTTAGGATGGTAAAACAGCGATTGCCTAGGATAATCGAACGGGCTGCCCCAGCTTTGGCTACGCGCTTCGGTCAGCCCTAAATGAGTGGCGAAATGGTCAAAGGTGTTGGCGACACTGAGCGTTGCCGAGGTAAAAATCCAAGTGGCCTTATGATGCTGCATAAACAGCCGGAATTCGCCGGCGATATCCAAAGGGGTGCGGCTTAAGGTAAAGGTTTTGCGGTGCACCTCATACCAGCGTATCCATTTGCCGCTGTTATCCTCCAAAATAAGCAGGAATTGTTGCAGCAGTTCATGGGCGCGTTTAAAACAGGTTTCCAGTCCCTTGGTCTTGACCGAAGCCAGCTCCAATTGTGCATCCAAGCGTTGCAATTGCGCTTTGACCGCTTGCAACCCCGCCATGATTTTGGGGTTGCGCTCCAATTCCTGCCATTCACCACGTTTTAGCTCCAACCCAAACGCTAGGCGCAAGTCTTTGACTTCATGCTCCAAATCTTCGGCGGCGGCGCGTAAGGCGGGAATATCGGTGGCATCTTGGAAATATTCGATCAGCGTATCCTGTGCCAAATCGTTCAGTTGCTTGGCCCCGATGTTAATGCCCAAAAAATTGGAGGCGACATCGGCCAATTGGTGCGCTTCGTCAATAATCACCACTTCGGCATTGGGTAGCAACTCGCCAAAACCATTGTCACGGATTGACCAATCGGCGCACAACAAATGGTGGTTAACCACCAGCACCTCGGCTTCTTGGGCTTTTTTGCGGGCTTTGACCAGAAAACACTCGGCATAATCGGGGCAGTCTTGGCCTAAGCAATTTTCCACGGTGGAGGTCGCCAAATACCACACCGGGCTGGTTTCCGGCACATCGGCGATGTCGGCAATATCACCGGTCTGGGTGCGTTTGCCCCAGGCATTGATTTTTGCCAACGCCGCCGCATCTTCTTTGCTGAAACCCATATTGGAGGTAAGGGCGTTTTTTAGCCGATAGGTGCAAAGATAATTGCTGCGCCCTTTAAGCAACGCCGCCATAAACGGGGTGGGCATCGCTTTGCGCAGCACCGGCAAGTCTTTGTTAAACAATTGGTCTTGCAGGTTTTTAGTGCCTGTGGACACCAGCACTTTTTGCCCTGACAACAGGGCCGGCACCAAATAAGCAAAGGTTTTGCCGGTACCGGTACCGGCTTCGGCCAGCAAATGCTTATGGTCGGCAATGGCGGCTTGTATCGCCTGTGCCATTTCTAATTGCGCGGTGCGCGGCTGGTAGCCTTTGATGACAGCCGCCAACGCGCCTGTGTGGCTAAAAAAAGAAGCTAATTCGGTCACGGGATAACTATCGGAATGCCTAAAACCCTGCATAGTAGGGCAATATGGGTAAGAATGCCATGCCAAAGCCACACAAAAATACCCGACAATGCGGTGAACTCCATTAACATAGCATTATCCATAGTAAATAACCTGCTGACATCCCTTTAGGAGGGCGATATGAAACACTGTGCACTGATGCTTTTTTTGCTGCTGACGGCTTGCTCGACACTGCCGCCCGCGATCACCCAAGCCCCCTCGTATGACTTGTCTTATTTTGAGGCCAGCCAAAACCTGGACAAATATAAAAACGCGCCCGTGCGTTGGGGCGGGGTGGTGGTCGATGTCGCTAACGAGCAAAACCGCAGCCTTATCCAAATACTGTCCTATCCTTTAAACGGCCAAGGCCGGCCGCTGACCGACCAACCCCACCAAGGCCGCTTTGTCATCAGCTCACCGGAATTTTTAGACCCGGCGGTGTATGAAAAAGACAGCCCAATCACCGTCGCCGGTGTGCTGGTAGGTGGTATCGAGCGTACCGTAGATAAGAAAACCCTGCATTTGCCGCTGTTGACCGTAACCGCCATGCACTTGTGGCCGACGGATTATTATGCCAACAGCCCTGTTTATGGTGGCTATGGCACGTTTAACTCCTATTATGGCTATCAAGGCTGGGGCTTTTATCGGCCCATTTTCTTCCCGCCGCCACGGTGAGGAGACAATAACTTACCTGGCCCAGCCAGTTAAGCCAATAGCATGACTACCCTGCTTGGCTTAACTGGCTAACCCCAAAACCTGTCAATCCCAATCGCGATGATGCCAGCCCATTCTTGGATGATGCCAACCCCACCCGTAACGCGGGTGTTGCCTCCAAATATAGCCTGGCGCGGGACGTGGGTAAACAGGGGCGACACGCACACCCACGCCAACAGGATGGACACGGGGCGGATCAACGACGCATCCGGCTAAGGACAGGGCCAAACCGATTGCTATGATGATGGTTTTCATAATTATATATCCAATGTAAGGAGTATTTTTGCCCGCCACCTAAAGCCAAAATAGCTTCAGTGGCTAAGGTCACACACATTTTAAAATAGCAGTTCCCCATTCTATACGCAGGTTAGCCGTCATTCCTAAACACTAACTGTTTTTTAGCTTGGCCCAAGGGTTGGAAAGCAAAAATGGCGATAAGTTCGATAATCCCGGCTGTTTATGGCTAACGCCCTTCCCCCAACTTTTTTATAAGCGCAAGACCATCAATGTCCTGGCTTCATCCCAGCACCCCCGATTGCCTTAAGAAACCCCCGGATATAATTGGCCGGCAAATCTATCCGTTCGTAAGGCTTTGATTCGGAACACAAGAGCAGATGCATTCCCGCCACTTGCGCCTTTTCCAACTCAGTTTTCGATAGGCTCAAGCTCAGTTGGTCCCGATAAATGCAGGAGGAAATTAAGCTGTTAAAAATTTGGCACCGTTCGGCGATATGTTTCTGTTGGCTTAAGGCACGACTGGATTGGCCGGAGAATTCGGCAAAATCATAATGCCGGATATCGCCGCCATAATTGGCATCGATCAGCAAGCGAAAACCCGCATTGGGTTCGGGCGTGGAAGGTTCGGGTGCCGCCAGACGGTAATCCAA
>JAQTNZ010000274.1 GCA_028713595.1 Methylovulum sp.
CAAATTTACCAAAGCTTCCTGATAGCCGGTGTCTTCGGCGCTATCCAACAGCACGACAATATCAATGTCCGAATACGGGAACAGCTCGCGCCGCCCATAACCGCCCACCGCAATCAGCGTGAACCGCTGCGCGTAATCGGCCAAAAAATGCCGCCATGCGCTGCTTAACAGGTTGTCGATAAAATCGGAACGCTCCTTAATCAGCGCCGAAACCGACTCATGCGGGTTGAACTTTTGCTTCAGTTCGCTCTCGTTTTGTTTCAGCAACAGCTTAAACTGTTGCAGGCTATCGGGGCTATCAAAGAGTGCACAATACAAAGTCGTCACCTTTCTTCTTGGCGTAAGGTTAGGATTTCATAACCAGTGGGCGTGACCAGGATGGTGTGCTCCCATTGGGCCGACAAACTATGGTCTTTAGTGACCGCCGTCCAGCCATCGGACAGGACTTTGGCATGGCGCTTGCCCAAATTGACCATTGGCTCGATAGTGATAATCATGCCCGCCTCCAGCACCTCGCCGGTGCCGATTTTACCGTAATGCAGCACTTGCGGGTCTTCATGGAATTTTTTGCCGATGCCATGCCCGCAAAACTCCCTGACCACCGAATAACGGTTGCCTTCGGCATGTTTTTGGATGGCATAGCCAATATCGCCCAGCCTGGCCCCTGCCCTGACCTGTTCAATGCCCTTATACATGGCCTCTTGGGTGATTTTGACCAAACGCTTGGCATGGGGGCTGACTTCGCCGACACAAAACATCTTGCTGGTGTCGCCGTGGTACTGATCCTTAATGACCGTGATATCGACATTGACAATGTCGCCCGCTTTCAGTTTCTTATCGTTGGGGATGCCGTGGCAAATCTGCTGGTTGACCGAGGTGCAAATCGACTTGGGGAAGCCCTTGTAATTGAGCGGCGCCGGAATTGCCTCCTGGACATTGACGATATAATCGTGGCAAATTTGGTCTAGCTCGTTGGTGGTGACACCGGGGACAACATAAGGGGCCAGCATGTCCAGCACATCGGCGGCCAACCGGCCCGCCACCCGCATTTTTTCGATTTCACTGCCGTTTTTTATAATAATGCTCATAGTCAAGAAGAAGTGGCCGCCGCCTACAAGCGACATCCCAAGGTCAAAGGGTAAAAGAGCTGATGAGTTTAACAGAGATTGGCTTGTTGTAAAAAGCTTTATATGGTATAAAGATAAGTTCATTTTTGTACCAATACTCACATTTATCGTCACGTTTGGAAGGGTGCTGGTGCGCAGTGTGCGCACTGGTTTCCAGACGGGGTAAGTGGAGGCGTAACCCAACTCGGGGCGGGTGCCCCGAATTTTAATCTTAGGAGAAATAAATGGCAGCAGTATCTATGCGTCAAATGCTTGAAGCGGGTGTCCACTTTGGCCACCAAACCCGTTACTGGAACCCCAAAATGGCTAACTACCTGTTCGGTTCGCGTAACAAAATCCACATCATCGATTTGGAAAAAACGCTTCCTTTATTTAACGACGCTATGAACTACCTGGGTCAGATGGCGGCCAACAAAGGCACTATCTTGTTTGTTGGCACCAAAAAGGCGGCGCGTAAAGTGGTCGCCGAAGAAGCGGCGCGTTGTGGCATGCCTTACGTCAACCATCGTTGGTTGGGCGGCATGATGACCAACTTCAAAACCATCAAAAAATCGATCAACCGCCTGAAAGAGCTGGAAGCCATGAAAGCGGACGGTACCTTGTACCAACGTTTCGGCAAAAAAGAAGCCTTGGGCATGGAACGCGAACTGGAAAAACTGGAACGCAGCCTCGGCGGCATCAAAGACATGAAAGGCGTGCCTGATGTCATCTTCATCTTGGATGTCGGTTACGAAAAAAATGCCATCAGCGAAGCCAGAAAATTGGGCATCCCTGTCGTGGGCGTGGTTGACTCCAACAACTCACCTGACAAAGTCGATTACGTCATTCCCGGCAATGACGACTCCATCCGCGCCGTTAAGCTGTACTGCGAAAGCGCGTGTGCCGCCGTATTGGATGCCAAAGCGGCAACCTTAGGCCTGTCCGCCAAAGCGGATGACTTTATCGAAGAAGCCCCTGCGGTAGCGGAATAAACGACCGCTTATCTTTACGGCACAGCGCGTAAAAATAGCCGGCATTGGGTTAGACGACGCCTCCTTAACGGGGGCGTTTTTATAGTGACAATACTACTTAAGAACACAGGCGAGGAACACAAGCAATGAGTATTAATATTAGTGCGGCAATGGTTAAAGAGCTACGCGAAAGAACCAGCTCTGGCATGATGGAGTGCAAAAAAGCCTTGGTCGAAGCCGAAGGCGACATGGAATTGGCGATTGAAAACATGCGCAAAGCCGGTTTGGCCAAGGCCGACAAAAAATCAGGCCGTATTGCCGCCGAAGGCATCATTGGCGTACAAGTCAGCGCAGACGGCAAAGCCGTGGCTATCGTTGACATCAACTGCGAAACCGACTTTGTCGCCAAAGCCGACGATTTCGTCAGCTTTGTCAAAAGCGTGACGGTTGCCCTGCTCAACGCCGACATCAGCACCGAAGAACAACTGTTGGCCATGCCGCTGGAAGGTGGTGTCACCGTTGACGAAATGCGCCGTGGCCTGATCGCCAAATTGGGCGAAAACATCACCGTCAGACGCTTTGAAAAATTCACCACCGAAGGCGGCACCGCCTGCTACCTGCACGGCAGCAAAATGGGCGTAATCGTCGAATTGGCGATGGCCGACCCTGAATTGGGCAAGGACGTTGCCATGCACATCGCCGCCAGCAAGCCGATTTGCGTATCCGAAGAGCAAGTGTCCGCCGAAACCATTGCCAAAGAAAAAGAAATTTTTATGGCACAAGCGGCGGAAAGCGGCAAACCTGCCGACATCATCGAAAAAATGGTGGCGGGCAGGATCAGCAAATTTTTGGCCGAAGTCACCTTATTGGGCCAACCGTTCATTAAGGACGACAAGATCACCGTCGGCAAATTGGCGGCCTCAAAAGGTAACAAAATCATCCGTTTCAGCCGTTTTGAAGTGGGTGAAGGCATCGAGAAAAAAGAAGAAAACTTCGCCGCCGAAGTCATGGCGCAAGTGCGCGGCAGCTAAGCAGCCGAGGCGCAAGGCCAGCCTACAGATTAGCTGGCCTTGCCCCGCCACTGCCCACAGCAGCGCCACGACATAATCCCTAAGCTGACCTCCAATAAAATTATGAGCCAATTGATTTGCCAAAGAATCTTGCTGAAATTAAGCGGTGAAGCCTTAATGAGCGATGTGGGGGGCAGTATTGACGCCGACATCGTCCAACGGTTGGCGACCGAAATTAAAGAATTGTGTGACCACGGTGTCCAAGTCGGCCTCGTCATCGGCGGCGGCAACATTTTGCGCGGTGCGGAAAAAGCCTCCCAAGGTCTGGACCGCGTCACCGGCGACCAAATGGGGATGCTGGCCACCGTCATCAACGCCTTGGCGATGCAAGACGCTATCGAACATTTAGGCCAGCCGGTGCGGGTCATGTCCGCGCTTAAGATCAACCAAGTCTGTGAAGACTATATCCGCCGCCGTGCCGTTAGGCATCTGGAAAAAGGCCGCGTGGTCATTTTTGCCGCCGGTACCGGCAACCCGTTTTTCACCACCGATTCCGCCGCCAGCCTCAGGGCGATAGAAATCAACGCGCAATTGATGATTAAGGCCACCAAAGTCAAAGGCGTGTACTCGGCAGACCCCGAAAAAGTCAAAGACGCGCTATTTTACCCCAGCTTAAGCTATGACGAAGCCCTGGACCAACGCCTGAATGTCATGGACACCACCGCCTTGGTCTTATGCAAGGAAAACAACATGCCGATGCGGGTGATGAACATCTTTGAACAAGGGGCCATTATGCGGCTGATGCAGGGCGAAGAAATCGGCTCACTTATCCAATGAGGAACCAACCATGATTAATGACATCCATAAAGATGCGTCACTGCGCATGAGCAAGAGCATCGACGCGCTAAAACACGAATTTTCCAAAATACGCACGGGGCGGGCGCATCCGAGTTTATTGGACCAAGTCACCGTATCTTATTACGGCACTGACTCGGCCATCTCCCAAGTCGCCAATGTCGCGGTCGAAGACTCCCGCACCCTCACGATCACCCCGTGGGAAAAAGGCATGGTGCAGGCGATTGAAAAAGCCATCCTCAAATCCGATTTGGGCCTAAACCCCAGCACCAATGGCATGGTTATCCGCGTACCGTTGCCTTCGTTGACCGAAGAGCGCCGCCGTAGCCTAGTCAAAGTGGTCAAGCACGAAGCCGAAAATGGTCGGGTGGCGATCAGGAATATCCGCCGTGACGCGAATTCGGACATCCAAAAAGCTCTGAAAGAAAAATTGGTCTCAGAAGACGAAGCGCGGGCGGGCGAAGACAAGATCCAAAAACTCACCGACCAGTACGTTAAAGATGTGGAAAAGCTCCTGGAAGCAAAAGAAGCTGATTTGCTGTCCATTTAGAGTAGGATTAACGCGATATGTCCCATGATGACCCGAACCTGCTAACGGCGGCTAATAACCCGCGCCATATCGCCATTATTATGGACGGTAATGGGCGCTGGGCGCAAAAACGCTTCATGCCCCGTGCCTTCGGTCATCAGGCGGGCGTTAAGGCCGTCAGGAAGATGGTTGAGAATTGCGTCCGGCAACAGATTGAAGTGCTGACCTTGTTCGCGTTCAGCAGTGAAAATTGGCGCAGGCCCCAAGATGAAGCTTCGATGCTGATG
>JAQTNZ010000275.1 GCA_028713595.1 Methylovulum sp.
TGGCGGGCACAATCGACAAGGCGATTTTCTTTAAGACCGACAAATACGGTTGTCCGTCCAGCGGGATAGTCACCAAAATTCTGGAAGTCAAGAACGTATCGCTGACATCAAAGGTTTGCGATTGCAAAAACACTTCATTGGGGTAGTTGTTAATGCTGGCACTGTCTTTGGGATGCCAGTATTGCTCTATCTTATAGCCGTTCTGATAGATGATTTGCAACAAGGTGCGCAACATAAACAGGCCGCGCTTTTGGCGGTGCGGCCACGCCCAAGATTTATGGATGAGCCGGACTTGATTGTCGCTTAAAATTTGGTTGATGACCGACACGCCCATCTCATCAAGGGCTTTCCTGACCAGAACCATAGACCCCAGTTGCGGATTGGCCAGGACATTAGCATCAAACAGGTCGCTGGCTAGATTAGTGTTGAACAAGTACATGAACAGGTTTTGTAAATCGGCTTCGACCGCATCAAAAGTGTCGCTGTTGAC
Organism: Methylovulum sp.; assembly: GCA_028713595.1. GTDB lineage: Bacteria > Pseudomonadota > Gammaproteobacteria > Methylococcales > Methylomonadaceae > Methylovulum. Next base: position 491 of record JAQTNZ010000275.1, read on the forward strand.
CAACGGCTTTAGGGCTGGTAAAGCCGCATTGCTGAAACCGTAAGCCATCATGACCCCCAACCGGATGCGAAGACGTTGGTTTGGCTGACGCTGACGTGGATGCTGTCAGCGGTGGCGTAGCACCACAGCTCCGGCAAGAACGGCCCGGTCAGGTCAACCACCTCGACACTCAAAAAAGCGTTGCCGGCGTTAGTTTCCGGCACGCTCTCTTTAAGCAGGGCATAACTGAGCCGCTGGATGGGTTTGCTGGCATGGTTGCCCGCCGCTTGCCCGAACGCCGTCAACAGGGTTTGTTTGATTTTTGCCGCCACCGCGTTGGCATCGTGCGCCGTGGACACCCGTGCGGTCACGGTAATGCTGATCTTGCTGATCACGGGCGTGTACAGCTGCACGTTGTAACTGTCATCGGCGGCCAAGATCAAATCTCTGATGGCTTTTTGCATATCGGTGGGGGTGGTTACTGGCTGCGTGGTGTCAGGCCAGTTGAGCAAGGTTTCGGTGCCGTTATAACAGGCCACAAACAAGGTGTTGATATTGCTTACATCAGCACCACGTGCCGCTTCTTCGATGGACTCGTTCCAGACCGACAAAAAAGCGATGTCGGGGTATTGTTTGCGCACCAAAAATTCAAACTCACCCAAAAACACCGCCGAGTCATCGTAGATAGCCGGATAATTGCACAATTGCCTTAAGTTCGCCATGCTGATGGGGTTGGTTCCCGGCGAGATCAGCTCGTTTAGGCTTAAGTCCAGCAAGGCCAAATTGACTCCGGTCTGTGAGGTGTCTAAGGATTCCAGCGTGAACGGGGCGCTTGAGTTTAAGGTGAGTTTGCCTACCGAGCGCGTGATGTTGATGATAAACACGTCACCGGACTGCACCTGTACTCCCGCCACGCCATCCACGCCAAAACGGATATAAGCCACGCCTTGGTCATCAAACTCCACCGTGTAAATTTTGTTGCCCGGCAAGGCGTTGATATAGTTTTTCCGGTATTCGTATTCGTTAGGGGCGGTGGTGTCGGTGACGGTAATCGTGTTCAGGCTGCTGCCGTCGCCGGGGTCGGGCAGGGCGATGGCGTAAAAGTCAGCGGTGGCGGTGGCGGTGTGGGTAAAGGACTGGCTATAGTATTGCTCGGCTTGGATGTAAGCTTGTCCTGGCACTAAGGTTCCGCCGGGTGAGGTGGCGGCGGGTACTACGGCGGGGACGGTGATGACGTAAGGGTTGCTGTCGGTGTCCAAAATGACCCGTCCGGCTTCCAACGTCACCGCCACCGTATTGCTGTTTTGCACCCGCACGCTGACCTTGCCGGGGGTGGCTTTGCGGATAATGCCGCGCATGGCGGCGGCGGCCAGCACCGTGGAGTCACGCACCTTGTCGAACGGTTCGGTCAAGACCACGTCCAATTGTTGCGACACCATCGACAATTGGGTCGCCATCGCATCAACCAGCACCAAAATGCGCGGGTCTTGCGCCTTATACAGCGGTGCGGCATCGGGGTAATTGCCGATGTGGAGTTCAATTTGTTGTAAAAAATCAGCTTTTGTCAGCATGTCTAACCTTAATTGCTCTGTATTTGAAAAAGTTGCCCGTTGACATCAACGAACAAATCCACGCCATCAAAATCGCGCGGCACGGCGTAAACCGACACTACCCCGGGCGGCAGCAATTGCAGTATCGGCAAATCGGCCAGCATTTTTTTGACAAAATCATCGGCAATCCCGGCATTGTTGGGGTCGCCGATCAGCTCGCTAGCGTTGTTGCCAAAGTCCGAACCTAAGCGGCTATGCTGTGGGGTGGCCAGCCAATATTCGATCATGCCGTTGAGATCATCCGAGGTAATCATAAGAGGGCTCCAATGCCGCCATTGACAATGTGCGCAATCTGGCGGTCAGGCACGTCCTGCCCGGCATCGGCGGTGATGATGGGCGGTGGCGCTGAGGGTTTTTGGGGGGTGTTGTTCGCTAACGGCATGGTTATGTCAGGCGCTTGGGCAATGGAGGGTGGCGGTACGGTAATCGGCGCGGCGCTTGGCGGCAGCGGCGGGCTAAAGGGTACGGTAGGCGCAGTGGGCGCGGCGTAAGTGGCCAGAGCATCCTGCGTTACCGTGGCGGCGATGCCGCTGGCTACGGCTGCCGATGATGGCGCGGCGGCGGATGCACTGGCTGAATCGGGTGATGCAGGTAGCCCTGTAAATGAGGTGTCGTCCACATTCGCCAGAGGTTGGGTCAATGCAGATATTGGCTTGGCGGTCTCGGTTTGGTACTGTTTGAACCGTTTCGAGAACAGTGCCGCATCTTGTTTGTTATGAAAATTTACATGAATATGTGGATAGTTTCCATTCGTGGATAATTTTTTATATTCATCATCGACAACGATGTTTAAGCCAAAAAAAGCCGCTAATTGCTTGATTTTTGCTTGTATCTTGGCGGAATCTTTGGGGTTTCTTATCTTAATATCAAAGCTAAGGCCTTGAGTATGATTTGACCCAGGTTCTTTCTTTTGATGATATTCGTCATTAAAGCCATTAAAACGTATCATCTCATCGCCCAACTCGCCTTGTACCACCCTAGCGAAATCCATTGTGCCTTCTAGGGCTTCACCGCCTGCCGTGGATTCGGCACTTTTTATGCGTAACTTTTCCAGAGGCACGATTTTGATGACGCGTGGGGATTTTTGGGCGGTAGCCGATGGCTCGCCGCTTGCGCTGGTAGATGGAGGGATATCGTCTTTACTGGTAGGCGGCTTATCAACCACTTTAGGGTGTCTTAGTTCCCACTGTACCAGCTTCATCACTTCCGGCTCTTCTTTAAACGTCCTCTTTTTTACTATGTCCTGTAAGGATTTTTTCAATGTGTCAGCATAACGCCGCCGCCCTTCATATAAGGCGTGTATTTGTTGCTCGACAGTCAGGTTTTTTATCTTGTTGTGTTTGGCAATATCAGGCAATACTTCTCCAATCCAATGTCCATGTTGTATTGAACCGCTATATAAGGCTTCTTGGACTGCGCGGCTTGATGTATCGAACCCCAACTTCCCTCCGGCAGCGACGACAGGATCAAAATAATATTTTTTCCCTGCCGCCCTTTGTGCTGCCTCAAATCCTATTGGATCACTATTGCCTATATCTTCCCATTTTTTATTAAATCCCGGACTTTCAACCTCGCCACCTTGATATAATTGAGCAGCGTATTTTGGGCTACTGTTAAGGAAATGATAAATTCCGCTCTTTGAATCGAATTGGTATATTCCATACGACCAGCGACCATCCTCGCCTTTCACTACGCTGCCAACTTTTCCTTCGTATTTTGCAACGATATAACCTAGCCCTTTATCCGGTGATTCATCTAAGCGAGCCGAAGATTGCCCTGACGCTTGAGCTGGAGCCGTGTCCGGTGTCTTAGGGGTTATGGTAGGATTATTGGTAGGCCATGTTTGTGATTCGCCTACCCTTCTTTCCTGATTGTTGACCTCTAATTTAATGGGTTTGACTTGATTTTTTTTGCTGTCCGAGGTTTGTCCCGCCCCGCCTTTTGGAGGTTTGCTTGTGTCCGGCTGGACAACAGTTGGCGGCCTTTTTAAGGCTGCCGTAAGCGGCACACGCCCCCCTTGCTTGTTGGCAAGCCGTACAATGACAGGAGTAGTTTTTTGGCCTGCCCCGCTTTTTGGAGGTTTGCTTGTGTCCGGTTGGACAACAGGTGGCGGCCTTTTTAAGGATGCCGGAAGCGGCGCACGCCCCCCTTCCTTGTTGGCAAGCTGTACAATGACAGGCGGGGCTTTTTGGCCTGTAACGCCTTTTTGGGGGAAGGCTATATCCGGTTCGACAATAGTAGGCTGCGGTTTTCTTAATGCAGTCAGAAGTGGCCTACGCCACCCTCGCTTATTGTTGGCATCCTCTACAGCACCTACAGTAGGCGGGGGTACTTTAGGCGCGTCAGATTCACAGTCAGTTTTATCCGCCATATTGACGGGCAAGCCCATAAAATCGGCCACATTTTGGATATTGGCTCTCGTTTCTGCCGATGGCTGTAAGTTTTTTAAGATGGCCGCAAAATTAAGCCCGTTGTTTTGCGGGGCGGGCGCGGTTTGATTGTCTTGCGTAAATGATGCCGCCGAGGTTGGTTCTTCGGGAAGAATAACTGTGGGTTTGGCCGTGGGGTCGTCTGATGTTACCGTTTCAGGTACAGAGTCGGCTGGAAGGAGCGTGTCAATTTTAGGTTCGTTAGGTAGTGTTTTTTTATGGGTATTGTCAACCGTTAT
>JAQTNZ010000276.1 GCA_028713595.1 Methylovulum sp.
CAGGACAACAGCTATGGCAACGTGCCATTGACACCTGTCCAGCACTGGTTTTTCGAACAAAATTTCGCCAATCCCAATTATTGGAACCAAGCCTTGCTATTGGCAGCAAAAGTGCCTTTGGCTGTGCCGTTATTGGAAAAAGCCTTTGATTATCTAATCTCCCAACATGATGCGTTAAAGTTTCGCTTCAGCCAGGAAAATAACGTCTGGCATCAGGAAAGTTTGCCCCATTTGGCGCATTCTGTGTTCCGGCGTGTGGATATGACTGGCGTTCCTGATGCCGATAAAGCCGATGTCATGGTTGCCGAATGCGGACGTAGCCAAGCCAGCTTAGATTTAAAGGCCGGTGTCCTATTGCAGGCGGTATGGTTCGACTATGGCGACCACCAACACTCCCGCCTGTTTATCGTTATCCATCATTTGGTGGTGGATGGGGTCTCCTGGCGCATTTTATTAGCGGATTTACAAAGCATTTATTTTCAGCTTGCCCAGTCAAAAACAGTGGTGTTGCCAGCCAAAACCACATCTTTCAAACACTGGGCCGAACAGCTTAGGGTGTTTGCCCAAGGCGGAGGGGTGCAAAATGAAGCTGATTATTGGCTAACTATCGCTGCGGCGGATACCCCTGCCTTGCCGTTGGACTATCCTGACGGTTCACGTCTTGAAAGCGTTGCCGGCAACTGCATTGAGTCGCTAGATGAAACGGGCACCCAGGCATTACTGGGTGACGCACTATTAACCTACCGCACGAACGTTGATGAGCTGTTGCAGGTCGCCTTGGTACAAACCCTATGCGAGTGGTGCGAGGGCGAAAGCGTGGTTTTTGACCGTGAAGGCCACGGTCGGGAAGACTTGTTTGACAACCTTGACCTGTCACTTACGGCAGGTTGGTTCACCAGCTTATATCCGGTCTGGCTCCAGTTGCCCAAAAATGCCACCCTCAGCCAGGCCATCAAATCCATAAAGGCGCAATTGTCGCGTATCCCCCGTAAAGGCATTGGTTACGGCTTGTTGCGTTATGCCGATTTGCCCGCCATTTCGCCAAAACTGGCCTCTGCGCCCAAAGCACAATTGCTGTTCAATTATCTTGGCCGCTTCGATGAAGCCTTCACCAATGCCCCTTGGCAGTTCGCCCCTGAAACACCGGACACGCTTAGGGATTCCGGTAACACCAGCGTTTATGAATTGGAAATCAATGCCTATGTGAACCAAGGGCGGCTTTGTACGCAATGGCGATACAGCACCGAACGTTATCGGACAGCAACAGTGGCGGGGTTGGCCAAACGTTTTATCGGACACTTACAAAACTTGATTGACCATTGCCTTAAGGCAGAAGTGGCCGGATTTATGCCATCCGATTTCCCTCTGGCGGCCTTGGATCAGGAAACGCTTGATGCGTTGCCGTATACAGCCTCGGAAATCGAAGACATTTATATGCTTTCGCCCATGCAGGAAGGTATGCTTTTCGACACCTTGATGGCTCCCAACTCAGGGATTTATCTGATGCAGGATCGGTTTGAGATGCACGGGGTGATAGATGAAAACCTATTCCAACGCGCTTGGCAAATGATCATTGACCGTCATAGCGCCTTACGCAACGGTTTTCTGTGGGAAACCACCCCACATCCCGTGCAAATTGTACACCGCCATGTCAATGTGCCTTTTGAATATCACGATTGGCGGTTGTTGCCCCCTGACGGACAGAATACCCAATTGGAAGAGATGCTGGCGGCGGAACGGTGGCAAGGTTTTGATTTACTTAAGCCGCCTTTAATGGCTATCCGTTTAATACAGTTGGCAAAAGAGCGTTACTGCTTTGTCAGAAGTTACCACCATATTTTGATTGATGCGTGGTGCATGTCGTTGATGTTAGTGGAATTGATAGCTAACTATAAGGCCTTATCCGGCGGTCAGCCCCAACCACAACTGCAACCGCCGCAATTTCGCAGTTACATCGCTTGGCTGCAAAAACGCGATACCGAAGCCGCCAAACAATTTTGGCAGCATTATTTGTCCGGGATCACCGAAGCGACACCGTTTAATGTCGATAGGCTTTTGCCTCCTACAGATACGGACACGCTGGGTGTCGCCGATGTGATTATGTTGTTGTCGGCGCAAAACACCAAGCAGTTGGCCTTGATGGCCCAACACCACAGGGTCACACCCAACACTTTTGTACAGGCGGCTTGGGCATTACTGCTGGGTCACTATAGTGGATGCACGGAGGTTGTGTTTGGCGTGACCGTATCAGGACGGCCCGCCGAATTGGCTGGCAGTGAAGAGATGCTGGGGGTGTTCATCAACACCCTGCCGCTACGGGTCGCCATCGACACAACGCTGTCGGTATCGGAATTCTTAAGCCTGTTATTACAGCAAAATATTGAATTACGGCAATATGAATATACACAGTTGGTGCAAATACAAAACTGGACTGGAATGGGGCGCGAACAACCCTTATTCGAAAGTTTGCTAGTATTTGAAAATTACCCTGTTGACCCCAGCCTGCGCACAAACGGAAACCCGTTGCACATAGTCGATGTGGCGACCCGAACCCATACAAATTACCCGCTTAATGGCATGGTTATCCCTGGCGAACAATTGCATCTGCAAATCACCTACCATAAAAACAGGTTTGAAACGGCAGTCGTGGACCGGATGCTGGGACACTTCAAAAACCTGTTGGAGGCGATGATTGCTAATCCAGGGCAACGGCTGGGTGAAATCTCCCTGCTTGCACAAACAGAACGCCAATTAATGCTGCAACACTGGAACCAGACGGCACACGCCTACCCGGAGCCTTGTGATATGGTCAGCCGTTTTGAGTGGCAAGCCGAACGCAAACCCGATGCCATTGCGGTCGCCTGTTCCGGCAAGCAACTGACTTATACAGAACTCAACCAGCGTGCCAACCGTGTCGCCTACGCACTGATGTCCGAAGGCGCCGAGCCAGAGACGCTAATCGCGCTGTTTGGCGAGCGCGGCATTGATTATCTGGTCATGATGCTGGGTGCGTTCAAAGCGGGCATGGCTTACCTACCTTTAGATCCTAGCCATCCTGATGGCAGGATCGCCCAAGTGTTAGAAGAAAGCGGTGCCTTATGGATATTGACCTGCACGGCACATTTTGAACGCGCATCGGTATTGGCAGACATGGCAGGGGGTACTGCCTCAGCGATGCAAAAGCCTGCGTCATTAAAACTCCAATTGCTATCCCGCCCCGATGTCCTCGTTTTAGAAGAATTGGAATTATACGAAACCAGTTTGGAAAACCCACCCAAGCTCCATCACCCTGACAATTTGGCCTTCGTTATTTTTACATCCGGTTCTACCGGCACCCCTAAAGGGGCGATGGTTGAATATAAAGGGATGTTCAATAACCTAATCACCAAAGTGCCGACCCTGAACTTAACGCAGCGGGATGTCATTGCGCAAACGGCGGGGCAGTGTTTCGACATTTCTGTTTGGCAGCACCTGACCGCTTTGGTTTGTGGGGCGCGGGTCGAAATCTTTCCTGACGATATTGTCAAGGAGCCTTACCACTTGCTGGCGAAATTGGCCGAACGCGGCGTTACTGTGTTGGAAGCGGTGCCATCCATGCTTCAAGCCTTGTTGGACAGTGCTGACTATACCGTTGCATTGCCTAAATTGCGCTGGCTGATCGCCTGTGGCGAAGCCTTCCCGCCGGAAGTCTGCCGCCGTTGGATGGAGTGGATGCCCCATGTCAAGGTACTCAACGCCTATGGTCCGGCGGAATGTTCGGATGACGTGTCTTATTACCACGTTCCATCCATACCTGGCGAAACTGAAACCATTGTACCTATAGGCCGACCCGTACATAACACACAGCTGTATCTTTTGAACCCATGGTTAGACCCCGTTCCTGTCGGGGTACCTGGAGAAATCTGCGTGACCGGTATCCAAGTCGGGCGCGGGTATCTTGAGCGTGCAGATTTGACCGCCGAAAAATTCATCCCAAATCCCTTCATCTTTGCCCAAAACGGGCTTTGTGATGACGTGGGCGGACGGTTGTACCGCACCGGTGACTTAGGCCGCTACCGTGAGGACGGCACTATCGAATTCCTAGGACGTATCGACCATCAGGTCAAAATCCGTGGAGTCCGCATCGAACCCGGTGAAATCGAAGCGCAACTCCTGTCTTTTGCCGATATTGAACAAGCCTTGGTTACTGTCAGGGAAGACGGAGTGGGCGGCAAACGTCTGGTGGCTTATGTGGTGTGCAACAAATCGGTTGCCAATAGTGACACCGAGTTGTTCGCAAAATTGCGCGGCCACTTGGCGGCCAGATTACCCGACGCGATGATGCCACAGGCTTTTGTCCGGCTCGATGCCATGCCGCTTGGCGGGACTGGCAAAATTGACCGTAAGGCCTTGCCGATGCCTGACATGGCCGGACAAAGCAACCGCGCTTTTATTGCCCCTCGTAATCCCACCGAACAAGTGCTTGCCACTATCTGGAAAGAGGTGCTGGGGATCGACAAAGTGGGCGTGGCGGATAACTTTTTCGATCTGGGCGGACATTCGTTGTTGGCGGTGCAAGTGTTGTCACGGTTACGGCGAGCTTTTGGCATTGAAGTACCGTTGCGCAGGCTTTTCGAAGCCTCCACCATCGAAGCCTTGGCATTATTGGTTGAAACGCTGCTGATAGAGCAATTGGAGAGCCTGTCTGAAGAGGAGGCGGAGGCGTTATTGGTCAATTACGGTGACGAACAGTAAGCAATCCA
>JAQTNZ010000277.1 GCA_028713595.1 Methylovulum sp.
AGTCCCGGTGTTCCGGTTGGTCATCAACAATCAGGATTTTTTGCCGTCGGCCACGATAGCCGATGATGTTGTCCTGTTGCACGGGGTCTGGGGCCGCGCCCAGATTCGGTAAAAATAGCCGCACGGTAAACGTGGAGCCTTTGCCGATAGTGCTGGTCACTGCCAAATCCCCCCCCATGATTTCGGCAAGGATTTTACTGATGGTCAGGCCTAAGCCACTGCCGGAGATGGCGTTGCCGGTGCTGGTGTTCAGCCGTGTGAACGGTTGGAAAATCGCCTCCAATTGCCCAGGCTCTATGCCTTGCCCCGTGTCGATGATCTGAAAATTCGCCACCCCGCCGCTGTAGCCGATACGGATGATAATTTCCCCCGTTTGGGTAAATTTGACCGCGTTGCTAAGGATGTTCATCAAAATTTGCCCGACGCGTTTTTCACCGGGGCGTACCCGTTGCGGCAAGGGGTTGAGTATCTGACAACGGAACGATAGGCCTTTGTCTTCGGCTTGGACTTTGTAAATGCGCACCAAATGCTCGATAAAGGCCTGAAAATTGATCGGCTCGTAGTTAAGCTCAAATTTACGCGCTTCTATTCGGGCAATGTCGGGGATGTCTTCAATCAAGGCCGACAAATGCTCGCCGCTACGTTTTAGCGTGTCCACCGCTTGCCGCCGATGTTCGGGTATGGTGGGGTCTTTGTGCAAGATATACGAATAGCCGATGATGCTGTTTAAGGGGGTGCGGATTTCATGGCTCATATTGCTTAAAAAGCGGCTTTTCGCGCTATTGGCCGTGTCCGCCATTTTTAAGGCCCGCTCCAGTTTGGCATCGGTTTTTTTATGCTCTTCAATCTCCATCAGCAACAATTGGGTTTGTTTGCCGGTTTCTTCGTGCGCCACCCGGCGGCTTTCATCGTTTAAAATCAGCCACCACGTGCATAGGCCGATAAACACCAGCAATGAGGTATAGACTTTAACAAAATTGGTCAATAACAGTTCAAACGTCGGCAGTGACGTTTCCGCCGCCAATAAATCCTGATAATAAATAATGCCGATAAAAATGCTGGTCAACACCGATAAAAATATAAACAGTAGCGTAAAGCGCAACAGCCGTAAGCGGGCGGTCAGGTTGATGCGGGCCGGCAGGAACCGCCGTGCGAACAGCTCCATATAATCGTCCAGCCGCGCCCCCGGCTTACAGGCATCCAGACAACGGGCATCCAAGGTACAGCATAAAGAACAAATGCTGCCATTGTAAGCGGGGCAGTAGGCAATATCCTCATGTTCAAACTCATTTTCACAAATGCTGCACCGATTATGGCTATGGCGATTTTTTTTATTGCGGTCCCGCGCCAGATAATGTTTATGGCCGGTAAAAAAAGCGATGCTAGGCACCAGCAAAAATGCCAGCCCCAGTGAAATAAACCCCGAAAAAGCCTGTGCGTGCCCGCCAAACAGGCCCAGGTAGGCCAGTATTGACACCACCGAGGCCACGAACGTGGCGATAATGCCGACCGGATTCAAATCCGGCAGATAAGCGCGTTTGAACTCGATGATGTCCGGGCTTAATTTGAGGGGTTTGTTAATCAACAATTCGGCGGCGACCGCGCTAATCCACGCTATCGACATATTGGAAAACAGCCCCAACACCTTTTCCAAGGCGCCGAACACGCCAAACTCCATCAAGAGCAAAGCGATCAGGACATTGAACAGCAACCAGATCACCCGCCCCGGATGGCTGTGGGTGATGCGCGAAAAAAAGTTCGACCACGCCAAAGAACCGGCATACGCATTGGTGACATTGATCTTAAGTTGGCTGATGACCACAAACAGGGTGGTTGCCGCCAGCGCCCATTCAGGATTGGGGAACAATTCCTGATAAGCGATCAGATACATTTGCGTGGGTTCGTGCGCATGTTCGGGGGCGATGCCGTGACGTATGGCCAGGTGCGCCAACAAGGCGCCGCCCAGTTGCCTGAGCATACCAAAGATGATCCAGCCCGGCCCCGCGCTAATCGTTGCCAGCCACCAGCGCAGTTTGTTGGCGGCGGTTTTCTCCGGCATAAACCTAAGAAAATCGACTTGTTCGCCGATTTGTGCGACCATCGAAAACGCCACGGTCGTGGCGCTGCCGAACAATAGCCAGTTAAACCCCTGCCCACTGGCCGCTATCCAAAAATAACTCTCCACGGTCAGTAATGCGTCTTGCTCGTGCATAACCACGGCGATGTAGGGGGCGATTAACAGCACCAACCATAGCGGTTGCGTCCACAATTGCATCCGGCTAATGGTGGTGATGCCAAACGTCACCAGCGGAATGACCGTGACCGCGCTGATGACATGGGCGAGGGCGATAGGGATATTAAAATACAATTCCAAGGCCAGCGACATAATCGACGCTTCCAAGGCGAAGAGCGTAAAGGTGAACGAGGCGTAAATCAGCGACGTGACCGTAGAGCCGAGATAGCCAAAGCCGGCGCTGCGGGTCAGCAAGTCAATGTCGATATTGTAGCGGGCCGCGTAATAGCTGATCGGGAAGCTGGTGATAAAAATCACCACCCCAACAATTAAAATCGCCCAAAACGCATTGGTGAAGCCGTAATGTATCGACAAAAAACCGCCAATGGCCTCCAGCACCAAAAATGAAGTCGAGCCGAAGGCGGTATTGGCGACCTGAAACTCCGACCATTTACGGAAACTGCGCGGGGCAAAACGCAAGGCATAGTCTTCCAGACTTTCATTCGCCACCCATGAATTATAATCGCGGCGTATTTTTGAGATATTTTGATAAATATTTTTATTTTTCATGGACTGGTATCGTGTACCTGCATAACCTAATCGTAAGCGATTGCTTATATTATCTAAGGGCCTCTAGGATTTTGGCTTCAAGCATACACCGTAACAAACGTGTATCTGTGCAAAAAATCGTAGGGCAGTAACGTAACTTAAGATCAAATGCTGAATCGGGCAGGTGTCCACTGTATAAAAACCCTATCTTGCCAGCTATCAGTCAAATGACTCATGAGTCATTTGACTGATTGTGTTTATTGGCGGATGGGGGGTGAATAGACCGGAAACAGTGACCAGTAAGGGGAGGGGGATAAAGGCGGGCAGTGGTGTTTGTGGGGGTAAAATGGTTGTAAGTTCGCCCCAGATGTGTTTCTCGCCGTCTTTATGCCTTATCGGCGGCTTGATGGGTACGCGATTATAATATAAGGTCGGGCAAGTGGTTCTGCCCGACACTTTAGCGCCATTATAAGGGAAGCTTAGGGTTTAGGGTGAAGTGTTATCCGGTACTTGCTGTTTCAACGTGTGAGGTGTCGGGCAGAACCGCTTGCCCGACCGCCTGAAACCCAATTTCTTCACTTAATGGCAGTGAAGGGGGGAAGGGCGGGAGGCGGAGGCATTTTAGCCACACCTTGCCAAACTTATTGTTTGTCGCCATAGTCCACTATTTCCCTCAGCACCGCCGTGGCATAGCTTCCCGCCGGCAAGCTAAAATTTAGCTCCAGCACGTCAGCGCTTATAAACTTCCAGGCCAAATCAAAGACATTGGCCCGCAAAGCCCGGCGGTTCCTGTCCGCACCCGCCGCGATCAGGCCATCGGCCAATTCAGGATAGGCGGCGATGATGGCTTGCTCGGTTTGTAAGGCCGTATCGGCGACATCGGCATGGCCTTTGCCCCATAACACGCCGCTAGGATGGATGTCGCCCGTGTTTAAGCGGCGGATGATGTCGTCATCGGCTAGGGCGGATTTAAAGCAACTGTTGGAGCGGTCAAAAACGTAGGTGTCACCGCTTAAGGCTTGGTTCCAGGTTTGGCTACGGACGCGCCCGGCGAGCAGTTGGTTGAACAGGAAGGAACGGGCGGCGGACAGGTACAGGCTACGTTGTTCGCGGCCGGTTTTTGCGCCTTGGAACATCGCCAAGGCTTTGTTGACGTTTTGCCCGTTATGGCCGAAACGTTGTTCGCCGTAGTAATTGGGGATGCCGTTGGCCTTAATCTGCGCCAATTGCCGCGTGAGCGTGTCCGCATCGCCCTGCCAGTTGCGCACGGTGATGTTGAACTGGTTGCCCGCCAATACGCCGCGCTTTAATTTCCGGGCATGGCGGGTGCTGTGTAAAACCTGTAACTGTCCGCTATTGAGCGCCGCCCAATCCGGCCCGTTGCCGGGTTTGCCGGGCAACCAGACGCTAAACCATTGGCGGGTGATGGCATGGCGGTCTTTAAGTCCGGCATAACCGATGTCGCGTTGCCTGACATTGGCATGGCGGGCTAAAATCCTGGCGATATAGTCGGTGTTTTCGCCTTTTTTTTCGATGAATAAAAACACATGCTCACCCTCGCCGGAAGGCTCAAAGGCCAGTTGTTCGGTGACGATGAAGTCTTCAGGTAGGGTGCGGAGGGTTCCGGTGCTGGCGGGCGGGCCGTAGGCATAAGGCCAAACGGGGATTTCAATAGTGGGCATGGTGTGCTAACGGGCAAAGGCGAAAAGTCCCGCCATTTTGGCACAGTTAGGATAAGGCGGACAATAAGCTTGTGCCCAGGCAGGGCGGCACTGCCATTAAGTTAAGAAATTGTATTTAACAATCAGACTGTTAATAAGTACACACTCGTTCCCACACGCTGTGTACCCACGGGGCATGAATGGGAATGCAGTCGGGACGCGCCGCGTCCCGGCTCACACACCGCAGCGCGGGTGGCACTGCATTCCCACGTGG
>JAQTNZ010000278.1 GCA_028713595.1 Methylovulum sp.
AAGGCAGGCGGCGGGGTATCAGATAGGGAGTCCTGCGCCAAAACCGGCATCTGCGTAGGATAAGCCGCCAACAAATGGCGGGCTAGTTGCGCCAAGGTCGTATGGACAAAAAACACCGCCGGACTGATACCGACCCCGTATTGTTTATTCACTAAACCGGCAAACTCAGCCAAACTGACCGACTCAAATCCAAAATCCGCCAAGTTGGTGGCCAACCCTATTTGCGCTACTGGGATATGCAATACTTTCCCGACTAAAGTTTGTAAACCCAAACCGATGCCTTGCTCTACGCTGCTGGCCCCACTTAGGCTAGGCTTGCTTACAGGCTGCGGAAGGGCCGTTTCGGGTTTGCCGGATTCTGGCAGGGGTAGCCAATAGTGCTCCTTGGCGAAAGGATAAACTGGCAGGCTAAGACGGAGCGGTTCTGGATGTTGATACAAGCTGCGCCAATCTATGGCTTGCCCATGGACCCAAGCTCTTAGCCACTGGGCAAACTCAGCGTAGTTATGCTGTCCGGCGGTAAGGCTTAAGGGCTGTGGATTCAAGTTGTCCGTATCAACCACCCCTAGGTAAATCCCCGATTGTCCGCTATCGCCTTGGACAATGGCCTGTAACCGCACTTCCAATTCAGCCACTGATGAGACGATAAATGCCAAACGGTGCGCCAAGGCTTCACGCCCTACTTGTAAGGTATACACCAAGTTACGGAGGCTAAAAGGGGCTGGCGGCTGACGGACAAAAGCCAATAAATGAGCCGCCACCTCATGGAGTTGACTGGCTTGCCGTGCCGATAACACCAGCAAACACGCTTGCAGGTCATCAACGGCTTCCAAATCGGCTTCGGTAGGGTATTCGGCCAGCACCAAATGGGCGTTGGCACCACCCGCCCCAAACGAGGACAAACAAGCCACGCGGGGGTATTCCTTGCCATCCACAATGGGCTTAGGCCATGCTGTCAAAGTTTGCGGCACATAAAACGGGCTATCGCTAAAATTGATATTAGGGTTGAGCGTCTGAGAATGCAGTGACGGCACCACTTGCCGATGGTGCATTTGCAACAGGATTTTTGTCAAGCCGGCGATACCCGCTGCGGCTTCCAGATGACCGATATTTGATTTGACCGAACCCAACGCACAAAACTGGGTGTCCACCATCTTACCGAACGCCTTACTTAAACCATTGATTTCAATCGGATCGCCCAACGCCGTGCCAGTGCCATGCGCCTCGATATAGCCAATGGTTCTAGGGTCTATGTGCGCGGCCTTAATGGCGGCGGCAATCATCGCCGCCTGAGCGTTGGGGTTGGGTACGGTATAGCCGTGGGTTTTGCCATCATGATTAATAGCGGTGGCCTTAATCACGCCATAAATATGGTCGCCCGCCAACACCGCTTGGCTTAAGGGCTTAATCAACACCGCTCCCACCCCTTCGCCAGCGACAAAACCGTCGCCCCCCACCCCAAAGCTACGGCAACGGCCATCACTGGACGACATGCCCAACTGGGCATGAAGCCGATATTTGTTAGGATGAAGTGACAGATTAACCCCGCCCACCACCGCCGCCGCGCATTCGCCGCGTTTGATACTAGCCACCGCCTGATGCAAGGCCGTCAGCGATGACGAGCAAAGCGTATCTATCGCCATGCTTGGCCCATGTAAATCAAACAGATATGAAACTCGATTGGCGATACTGCCATACAAGGACGCAAGCGTTCCGCCGCCCGTGTGGCCAGTGTGTTGGGCAAATAATTGATACTCGCCATACATGACCCCGACAAATACACCAACATTACCGGAGAAATGGGTTTGCAAGGATTGGCGGCTATAACCGGCATCTTCAAAGGTATGCCAAACCGTGGCCAAAAATAGCCGCTCTTGGGGGTCCATGCGCTCGGCTTCACGCGGCGAAATATTAAAAAATAGCGGGTCAAATTCAGCGACACCGTCTATAAAACCACCCCAGCGGCTGGTGTTGTCCGTGGCCGTCCAGCGCTCGGCGGGTATCTCGGTAATGCAATCGACCCCATTTTTAAGGTTCTCCCAAAACGCCGCGACATTGTCGGCTTTAGGGTATCTGCCGCTTAAGCCAATAATGGCAATATCCTCTTCTTCAGGCCGGATATTGCTTGCGGGCAGAGTGGATGCTGATAAGGCCGCGCATTGCCCGGCATAATGGTCAAGAAAATAAACCGCCAAGTCATGTAGGGTTGGATATTCAAAAAACAGGATTTTTGACACCTCGCCAAAGTCTTTTGCCAGACGGGCGTTCATTTTATTAATCAGATATGAACTGATGCCATACTGCCCGAAACCTGCATGGACGTTAAGCTGGGCAACGGGAATAGCCGTCGCTTCGGAAAATACGCCTAGCAGATAGCGTTCAACATCAACCAAATCTATCGGTGCTGACGAGCTGGTTTTTGTAGGTGCTTCAGCCGCTACGGGTGGCGCATCGGCTGCTTCAAGCCCTAACTTTACTTTGGCAAAAGGATAAGTCGGCAAACCAATGCGCCGCCCTTTGCAGGATGCTACCTGTTGCCAAGCAAAATTACGCCCCAATACCCATTGCTCCGCAATAGCCAACAGATCAAGGGGTTTGTCAGGTTCTTGGGCGGCCGCTTCGTCACCGTCGGCCTGCCCACGGAACACTCCACTGATAGGCCAAACCTGCTTAAGATAAGCATTAAGCTTGTCTTGTAAATCCACGGGGGTTGCCACGACCATCGCCAAACGCTGACGCATCGCCGTCCGTCCGATTTGTAAGCTATACGCAACATCAACAAGCCGTGGCAAATTAGAGCCACGGTCAGCCAAAAAAGTACGGAGTCGATCGGCTAATGCCATAAGCTGTGCCTCAGTGGCGGCAGAAAGTACAATCAAGACGGGCGCATCATAATCGCCTAAGACGGGGTGGGGATACTCTTCGACAACACTATGCGCACTGGAGCCGGTTGCGCCAAAAGCGTTGATTAGGGCGCGTCTAGGACTATGGTCTGGGGTATGCCAAGGCCTTAGCGTATCGACAATCGCCAAACCGCTGTCAGCTAATTGCAATAAAGGGTTAGGCGGGGTACTACCTAAGCTAGGGAACAATTGCCGATGCTGCATTTGCAACAGCACTTTAGTCAATTGCGACAGGGCGGAAGCCGATTCCAAATGCCCGATATTGGCCTTGACGCTACCCAAATAAACGGGGGTATCCCGATCATGTTGGAACACCGCCTTAAGCGCCGCCATTTCCGCCGCATCCGCCAAACTGGCACCCGGGGCGGCGGCCTCAATATAACTGATTGAATCGGCAGACACTGCGGCCCTGTGTAAGGTATCGGTGATCGCGGCGCTATGCGCATCGGGGTTGGGGGTGCCGTAACGTGAAGTCCGGCCACCGTGACTGATGTTTGTGCCTTTAATGAGCGCGAGGATAGTATCGTCACTGTGTTCGGCACGGCTACGGCTAGTGATGAGAATAGCCCCAACCCCTTCCCCGGCCACCCACCCGTTAGCCTCTGCACCTAACGGTCGGCATAGGCCGTCTTTTGACAACAGCCCCAAAGCCGCCAACACCCCCTGATGGTAAGGGTGGCTCATAATATTGACCCCGCCGACAATGGCGGCGGCGCATTCGCCGTTGCTGATACTCAGGCACGCATAATGGATTGCCGTCAACGCCGATGAACACGAGGTGTCCAACGTGATACTAGGGCCGTTAAAATCGAAAAAATGGGAAATCCGGTTCGCCATAGACGAGCGCACCGAAGTGGCGGGAAGGGTGGGCGGGATTTGCGAAGCCATGGTATCATGATGGTGGAAATCATCCAACATCGCACCAATAAACACCCCGACCTTACCTGCACGGTTCAGATCGGCGGCGGTGTAAGCGGCCTGCTCCAAACATTCCCACACCACTTCCAGCAATAGCCGCTCTTGCGGATCTAAGGTTTTTGCCTCCGCCGGACTGATTTGGAACAGCGCCGTATCAAAACAATCAATGTCGGCAAGAAAGCCGCCCGTGTGTGTAGGCAACTGTCCTGGCGGACTGTCATCCGAGCCGCCACGGCGGTAATACTGCTGCGCATCGGCAAAGACCACTTGGCTGAAAGTACAGCGGCCTGAGCGCAAGTTATCGGCATAAGCGTCCAAATTAGCCGCACCCGGATAGCGGCCACTGATACCGATAATGGCAAAATCTTGCCGTGCGCTGGTCGCTTCTTTTACTTGCGCCACCGATACAGGTTGGGGAGCGGTAAGATACGGCCAATCTTTAGGCAATTCTTGCTGGTAACAGCCCCCGACAAAGCTGTGGATAAGCTCGTCCCCTGCCGACAACTGGAAGTCCGCACGGATTTTATCAAACAGCATCGCCCCGATAGGACATAAACCTAAACCAAATTCGGCTTGCCTGGTCAACAGCAATTGCCCGATATAACCGGCTTCCAGCAAAGCCAAATAACGGTTTTGCCCGGGCAGGGCAACCAAAAACAAGGCGAACTTGGCCGCTCCGGCCTGTTTTCGGTTAAAGGGGGTATAGCACTGCTTCAGGTTTTCTGACAGCCGCCCCGTAATCAAGCTTAATTGGTGCGGCTCTGGATGGTAACGGTACACGCCTTCCGGGATGCCCGCCAAACCTTGCGGGGCGGCATAAACATAAAGATGTAAACCCTGCCCCCCTGTCAAGGGGGGATAAAGATACGCCAAGCCTGTATCTGC
>JAQTNZ010000279.1 GCA_028713595.1 Methylovulum sp.
GACCCTGCCGAGTTGGCAAACGGGTGTAGTGCGTATGTTGACCGAATTTTTGGCTTAACTTACCTGCCGCACAATGCCTTAATCCCTTATGGAATTTACTATGACAACACAAACAAGCGATACCCAGCAGACACTTCCCACCCGTGGCATCATTTTGGCCGGCGGCTCAGGGACTAGGTTGTATCCGGTGACCAAAGTCGTTTCCAAGCAATTGTTGCCTATCTATGATAAGCCGATGATTTATTATCCGCTGGCAACGCTGATGTTGGCGGGCATTCAGGACATCCTGGTCATTTCCACCCCCCAAGACACGCCACGCTTTGAACAATTGTTGGGTGATGGCAGCGATTGGGGCCTGAACATCCAATACGCCGTCCAGCCCAGCCCCGATGGTTTGGCGCAAGCGTTCATCATTGGCCGTGAGTTTGTCGGCAACCACCCGACCGCCTTGGTGTTGGGCGACAATATTTTTTACGGCCACGATTTGCAGATACAGCTTGAACGTGCCAACGCCCGCAATAACGGCGCGACCGTGTTCGCCTATCACGTCCATGATCCTGAGCGTTACGGGGTGGTGGCTTTTGATGCCGATGGTCAAGCCACCTCGTTGGAAGAAAAGCCCAGCCAACCAAAATCCAATTATGCCGTGACCGGCCTGTATTTCTATGACAACAGCGTGTTGGACATTGCCGCCACGCTTAAGCCATCGCCGCGTGGCGAGCTGGAAATCACCGATGTCAACCGGATTTATTTGGAGCGCAAGCAATTGTCCGTAGAGATCATGGGACGCGGTTACGCGTGGTTGGATACCGGTACGCACGAAAGCCTGATCGAAGCGAGCAACTTTATCGAGACGATTGAGCATCGGCAAGGCCTGAAAGTCGCCTGCCCTGAGGAAATCGCTTTCCGTAAGGGTTATATAGATGCCGAACAATTGCAAAAATTGGCGAAACCCTTGGCTAAAAATGGTTACGGGCAGTATTTGTATGGCTTGCTGACAGACACCGTGTTGCGTTAAGATTTTTACCAGCCACCTGTCTTCGCCGCCCCCTTTGCCCAACCGTAAAGGGGGCGGTTTGCTATCCGGCACACCACCAAGCCATTATAACCGCACCCCTTTTTGCCCCTTATTGTTATGGACGCAGCCCCCTCCCCTAAGCTCACGGTTTTTCTCGTTGAAGAGTGCGCAAACCCGTCCACCGATTTTTTTATCCTGCCGGCCCTGCTCGCCAACGATTGCACGATTGTCCGTTGTCGGCATGATGATGTGCCTGACCGCGCCGCCTTAACCGCTGCCATTGTCGTTTTTGTCCGTTATGTGCCGACCGCTTGGGCGCGGCTAATCAGCGCTTGCCGCACAGACTTACGCGCCTTGGTGTTCTTTATGGACGATGATGTGCTGGATTTTGCCGCCTCGGCAGGGATGCCGCTGAGTTACCGTTATAAACTGGCGAAACTGGCCTTGCGCCAACGGGCTTGGTTGCGCCGTGAACAGGCGCAGCTGTGGGTTTCCACCCCTTATTTACTGGACAAATACGCGACATGGCAACCGCAATTGGTGTTGCCTACGCCCACCGCCTTCCCTGAGGGGATACGGCGGATTTTTTATCACGGCTCCATTGCCACCCATAAGGCGGAAATCCGCTGGTTGCGTCCGGTGCTGGAAGCCGTGCTGCATCAAGACCCGCAAGCGGTTTTTGAGATTATCGGCAAAAAAGACGTGTTTGAGCTGTACCGGGGCTTACCGCGCGTCACCGTCGTGCATACGCTGAAATGGCCTGCGTATCAGGCGTTCTTAGCCATGCAGGAGCGCCATGTCGGCTTGAACCCCTTGTTGGACATCCCCTTTAACCGCTCCCGTTCTTATACCAAGTTTTTCGACATCACCCGCTGCGGGGCGGTTGGGGTCTATAGCCCGGACAGTACCTGTGCGGCGGTGGTCGAGCATCAGCAACACGGGCTGGTGGTGGAAGCCGATCCGGCGGCATGGGCGGCGGCCATTTTGAGCCTGACCCAAAACGATGCGCTCCGGCAACGCTTATGGCGTAACGCCCAAGCGAAACTGTTGGCCTTGACCGTAGCGGCGCAAAGCAACTACGCCGATTTGCTCACCCATTGCCACACGGACACGCATGGCGACTAAACCGGACCGCATGGCGATAAGCGGGCCACTTATCCCGCCTACCGACACCGACACCACCCAAGCGGCTTGGCAAAGCTGGCAACAGCAGATGTGCCAGCGGTTTCCGGCACAGGTTTATGCGCGAGGGTTTTCGGGCTATAAAAAACCCATTGTGCGGCGGTTTTTCCAAGGCAGCACCGTGATTTTCGACTGCCCACCCGCGCAAATGCCCACGCCCGCGACCTTGGTGGTTTGGGGCGGCAAGCCGTGAGCGCGTGGGAAGCCGAGCATTGTCGGATTGTCCGCTTGGAAGATGGTTTTATCCGTTCGGTTGGCTTGGGGGCGGATTTGATCCAGCCCTTGTCGTGGGCGTTGGACACGCGCGGCATTTATTACGATGCCACACAGCCCTCTGATTTGGAAAACCTCTTACAAAACTACCGCTTTGACACCGCCTTACTAGGCCGCGCCCACGCCTTGCGTCAGCGTTTGGTCGCCGCTGGCCTGACCAAATACAATGTCGGCACGGCAACTTGGCAGCGGCCCACTGTCGCAAACCCAGTCATTTTAGTGCCCGGACAAGTGGAAAGCGATGCCTCGCTGGCCTTCGGCGCACCGGGTCTGCGCAGCAACCTGGATTTGCTGAAAGCGGTCAGGCTTGCCAACCCTGCGGCTTACATCCTCTACAAACCCCATCCCGATGTGGTGGCGGGCTTGCGCAAACGGGGGCAAGGCGAAGACGAGGCACGGCAATGGTGCGATGAAATCGTGGTCGATGTGGCGATGGGTGCGTTGCTGGAACAGGTCGATGCCGTGCATACCTTAACTTCACTGAGCGGGTTTGAAGCCTTGTTACGCGGCAAGCAAGTCGTCTGTTACGGCCTGCCGTTTTATGCGGGTTGGGGATTGACCGAAGATGTGCTGGCCGTGGACAGGCGTACCCGCACCTTACAATTGGATGAATTGGTCGCGGCGACGCTAATTTTATACCCCACCTACGTCAGCCGCAGCAGCGGCCAATTCACCACCCCAGAACAGGCGTTGGACGAGCTGTTGCGCTGGCGCGGACAAACGCCGGTATTGCCGTGGTGGCGGCTGTGGCTACGCGGGTTTTTGAAAATTGAAATACTGTTGAAGGCTTGTTTTAGGAAGTGATGGCCTTGCATTACAATGCCTTTAGGTTTATAAAAAGGTGCTAGGGGTGATGCCCGTGCTATTTTTGGGAGCAACAGATGAAAATGATACACCTTAGTGTAAAAGATGATTATGTCGATAACGTGGTCATGATGCTGACAGGCCTTAAAGATGTCATGATAGAGACTATCGAAGTGGAAGACGACCTTAGCGTTAACAAGCAGGATTGCCTAACCACTTTAAAGAAAATAAAAACCGAAGGCTTGGCTAATTTTAAGCCCATCACGGATATAGACGAGCATATAAAAGACCTGCAAAATGCAATTGCTTAGGGATGAAAGCTATCAACGCAAAGAGCGGCGTTTTTTTAAACGCCATCAGAATTTGCTCGGCAACTATGCCGAAGTGTTAAAAAAGTTGTAACAAAATCCATTTGATGTCTCATTAAAAACGCATAAGCTCAAAGGGGAATTAAAAGAATTTTATGCTTGTAGCCTAAGCTACGAATACCGCCTCGTTTTCATTTTTCTGATTCACGATGACCAAGTGGTTTTAGTGGATATAGGCAGTCATGATGAGGTTTATTGAGCAGTGAGAACCTTCGCTTGTCCATGCGGCGCAATACGGCTATCGCCTATTACGCCCTACTGAATGCGCCTTACCGCGTTACTTGCTATTTGGGAAAAGGCATAATGAAAAAAATTCGAACATTGCTTGTTTCATTTGCACTGATTATAGGGGCGTTTGTTGCTTTTTATATAGTGTATACAATGTACTTTGATCATTTTCCTGATATTAGGGCTAGGACAAATGCCGCTTCTGATATGCCTGAAGAGTACGCTAAATGGGGAACGTTTGGTGACTATGTTGGCGGAATACTCAATCCTATTTTTAGTTTTCTGGCTTTAATGGCATTACTATGGACGATTAACCTTCAGATCAAACAGCTTGAAATATCAGAGCAAGGACTAAATGATTCACGAGAAGAGCTAGAATTAACCCGAATTGAATTAACAAAAACAGCCGCAGCTGCCAACAAACAAGCAGAACATTTTGAGAAGGAACCTAAACGCATAGACATTTACAGAATCATTGAAAAACTAGCAAAAAGGATAGAAGAAAACTGCAAAGAAGAAGGAAAAATATCCAATAGTTCAATATTGGGTAATTATAAGACTTCAATTAATTTTGTACTAAAACACGACCAGTGTGTGGATATATTGAAAACTGCTGGGGGCAGGGTTCATTTTCTCCCAATGATAAAGTCAATTGAAAGTGACTTAATTCAACTTAGATAGAAGTTACGCATTGACGGTCAGGTTACAATATGTCTTTTAAAAAGTCACATACAATTGCCAGCAGAAGAGCAGACCATGATAAGGACAATCACCCGTCCCACCTCAGCCCGTTGCACCCTGCCG
>JAQTNZ010000280.1 GCA_028713595.1 Methylovulum sp.
CTTGACACAAGGCTTATTGCTAAAACCCGCCTCGCAGGCCGAACGCTTGCACGCGCACTTGTATTTTATAAAGCCCTTGTTGCGTTTGGTAATTGCCTTTGTCTGGTTATGGAGCGGCATCACGTCGCTGTTTTTCTACCCACACCCGCTCAGTTATCAGCTATTGGCGGCTACGGGCGTTATCGGCACTGCCGCGCCCATTATGCTCTATGGGCTGGCGTTAATGGATATTGCCTTGGGTTTGGCGACCTTGTGCCAGTATCGGACACTTACCTTGCTACACTGCCAAATAGGGGTCGTGTTATTTTATACCGTGGTGGTCAGTTTGACCTTACCGGAATTCTGGCTGCATCCTTTTGGCCCCTTATTAAAAAACCTGCCATTTTTGTTGACACTGTGGATTTACCAACAACTTGAAGGAGAAAAAGCATGATGTATTTGACGCTAAAAACGCTGCATATCCTGAGCGCGATTATTTTGTTTGGCCTAGGGTTAGGGACGGTATTTTATAAGATCATGGCCGATAACTCCGGCAACCATGCCGCGATTGCCATCACCAGCCGCCATGTCGTACTAGCGGACTGGTGGTTTACCACCCCCACAGTCATTATCCAACCCTTAACAGGTTATTTTTTGGCACGGCAAATGGCGGCCTCATTTAGCGATGCTTGGCTAGTCTGGACGCTAATGCTCTATGCCCTGACGGGGTTGTGCTGGTTGCCCGTAGTTTGGCTGCAAATCCGTATGCGTGACTTGGCGGTTAATTCCTTGGCAGACCAACAAGCTTTGCCCGCCCGGTATTTTTATTATGCCAAGCTTTGGATGTGGCTAGGCGTTCCGGCTTTTTTCGGCATGGTCGGCATCACTACGCTGATGGTTTTCCATAATTCCCTTTGGAGTTAAGTTATGAGTGATTTTTTGTTGCAAACGGTTTTAGGCTCCGATTGGCATTGTCTACCCCGCGTGATCCAACGCCATTATGAAGTGGCAGAAGGGCGGGGCAGTTGTCTTGAAGGGATAATGACGATTACCTATCCTAATAGGATGTTGCCGTTGATCGGCTTGATTAGCCTGTGCGGCGGGCTTATTTTCCGGCGCGGCAGTGTTGTCCATACCCGTGTGGAAAAGACCGTACCTTGCGCAGGCCTGTTAAATTGGCAACGCACCATGATTTATCCTGACGGCAAAAACCATTATTTCCGCTCGCAAATGGCCTATCAGATGGCGCATGAATTGATTGAAACCATAGGCTATGGCTTTGGCATTTGCTTACGGGTGAAAGCGGTCAATGGGGCTTTGGTGTACCGCAGCAAAGGGCATTGCTGGCAATGCGGGCGTTTTCGTTTGCCTCTGCCCGATTGGCTATTGTTGGGTACGGCAACCATTAGCGAACGGGCTTTATCCACAGACGAATTCCATTTGGATTTTACTATCCGGCATCCGTGGTGGGGGGAAACTTACAGCTATAAGGGAAATTTTCATTATTGTTGACAAGCAGTTTGGATGTAAATCCTATCGCTTACTTTTTATAGTTAATATAAAAAATATCCGTTTCTATTGAAAATAGGAACGTTTCCATTTTTGGTCTCTCAATGGTAAAAGCAACGCCAACACAACTTAGCTGAATTCCATATTTTGATGGTGGAGCATCGAACATCACTTTCATATTTTCTTTATTGATTTTATCAATATTAATACTTAATATTTTTGACTCACTTTTTTTTATTAACTTGCCATCTTCAGGAAAAATTCCTTGGGACATAAACTTAACAAGACCTTTTGATCCTCTATTTTTTGGAAAATCAATCATTTTGCCGTTATCCCACATATAAATTTTACAGTAGTCCTCATCTAACGCTAATTTATGAGCTTCATTCGCTTTATTTACATAAACTAAATTCAGTTCAATACCTTTATTGTTAACCAATTGCTCCGGCTTGTAGTTCATATATATTTCAAATGGAAATGAATTATCAGACTTTTTCCTGAAATGGAAATAGGCTCGTTTTTCTTCAATAGCCAAAGCCATAGCATTATAGCAAAGCAGTAATACAAAAATCACTGCATTGCAAGTAATTCTACTATTCATATTAACTCCTGCAATAATTACATATAATCGTTGAGAACACGCTCCACATACTTTCCACTAAGGTGGCATAGTCGACCCATAAAAATAATTAAACGATGAAAGAAAACCAGTTTACATTCGAACAAATACACATTGAAGTGGCTCGTAACGCTTCTGACGATTTTAACCTCTTCCACGACAAGCACAAATGGCTGGAAATTACCCATAATCCCTTTAAGGGCCCGATTGTGCTGGGTTTCCAGCTCAATACCCTGATCGAATATCAGATGCGCCTGTACCGTGAGGCGCACCATGAGGATGAGATCATCGCCGCCAAACAACTGCGTTTTAGAAATTACCAGACGATTTTTGTCAATGCCCTAAGGCCTCGGCAAGAAATGTCTCTGGAAATAAAAAAGACCTTAATCAGCACCATCCCTGATTTGACCCTAACTAATCGGGTAAGCATAAAATCGCAAGGCAAGACCATTTTGCTGGGTTATAAAAAAGAAACCCCGGCTCCCTTATTTTTGGCGCAAACCGATTTGAGCGCGTTACCGGATCTGAATACATTGCCCGATAAAACTATGGTGTCCGATAGCGAATTCTTTTTAAAACGCAAATGGCTGCACAACGGTAATGTGAAAAACTTCCTGTCCGGTTCGCTTGCCGAGCAATCCGATTATTTTGATGAACTGGCACAGTTTGCCCAATATCCCGAAATATTCCCATGCAGCCTGACTTCCGGAGTTTTGTTGGAAAAAGCCCAGCTTGAGTGCCACGATTTTAAGGCCAACCCGATGGTGTACACTTCGCATGACATTTCCATTGACCGTTTGTTGGTCAAGGAACTTAAAAACAATGACAAAGTGCATGTGTTGGTCAAGCAATTGCCTGAATCCAGCAGCAACACCCTTAACCATACCCGTATTCTGTTACGCACTTACGAATGTTATGGCCTGTTGGAGAATAGGGAGGTGTTGTTCAGGATTAAGTTGAATTTGGTGCCGTTGGAAGAAATCATCAAAAACTTGAGCGCTAAAGTTTAACGATTAGCAATTGGGGTGTCATGCCACAAATGATGATACGCCGTCAATTGGCGGATGAAGGCAATTGTTTGGCTAATAGTTGCAAAGGATGCTTAATGTGGTGGTGGTCATCGGCATTAAGAAAAACCATGCAGCCAAAATTGCCGCTAACTACGGAATCGGCTTGGGAGCCGGTTATTGCTTGGTGTTTTAACGTGCGCAATTGCCCGGCATTGTCAGGGTGGGTCAGCATGTAGCTGCCACCTGCACCACAGCAGATATTGTTGTCTGGAAGCGGGGTAACGTTTAAGCTGGGAATTTTTTGCAACAAGGCATAGACGCTGTGTTGGTTTTTTAGGACGTTACGTTGGCTGCATGGCTCATGCACCGCAATGTGTTGGTCTAAGGGCTGCAATTGCAGGTTATCGGGCCAGTGTTGCAACAAAAAGCTGTTGATGTCTTGCAAGCGTTGCAAAAATGGCTGTGCGGCTTCGTTATCATCGCTGCCGTAATCTTTTAGCATTGCCCCGCAAGCAGTGGCGGTATACAGCACGGCATCGGTTTCCAGCGTGTTGAACACCTTAAGGTTATGGTTTATCAAACTGCTGGCGGATGCGCCGTTATGCAAGTGTATCGCGCCACAACAGCCTTGTTGGGAAGGGATGGCTACGTCGTAGCCGATGGTGTTGAGCAGTTTGATGCTGGCTTGCAAGGTATCACGGTCAAAATGTTCGGCAAGACAGCCTGTAAATAAAGCGACCGTGCCACGTTTGGTGTATGGGGTCGGATACTGCTCCGCCAAAGGCTTGATGGCAGGGAGTGTCAACAATGCTTCGGCTTCGGCCAAATGTAATTTTTTGAGCAGGCCGCTGTGGCGTAAAAATCTTTGTAAGCCGGATTTTAGGTATATCGCCAATAGGGGCAGCAAACGCTTGCGCCACGCTTTGTTATCAATCATCCAAAAAGCCAGTTTTTTTTGCCATGGCGCGTTTTTTTTTATTAAGGCTTGGGTTTGGTCGAACAATGCCCCATAAGCCATCTGGCTGGGGCATATCGCCTCACAAGCACGGCATTGTAGGCAATTGTCCAGATGCTGACGTCCTTCAACAGTGACGGGCTGGTTTTCAACAAGGATTTTGCTGATGGTGCGGATACGGTGGCGGGGCGTTTCTTCGTGGATTTGCCGCAAGCGGAAGGTAGGGCAAGCGCTGATACACATTCCGCAACGTGAGCATTCGCCAGCATCGGGTATATAAGGGCTCAATGGCAAGGAAATGCTGTCGCTGCCGTTAAAATCCATGTCAAAAGGTTCAAACATGTCAGGACTCCATAACTTTAACGTAGGCGCGGCGTAACAATTCCATTTCGGCCTGTGGCCGACCACGTAGTTCGGGTAAGGTACGCATCCGGCAATTACGGCTTTCCAACAGCTTATGTGGGGGGTCTAAGACCATGAACCGCGCCAAATGGACGGCGATGATGCCGTTAGGGGTGTCGATCTGTTCGCTAAATTCGGCTTCTGCATGTAACAAATCATTATCCAATCGCAAAAGTTGGTTGATGGAATGGACTAGTG
>JAQTNZ010000281.1 GCA_028713595.1 Methylovulum sp.
TTATTGATAAGCTCCAGCAAGGCATCTTCAAATTTTCTTACCGCATCATTAGTCCTTTTGTATTCTAACAGGCCGCTATCCCTACGGATGGTTGAAAGCCATATCTGATAGGGGATGGTATAGGAAGCGTTAGTATAGTTATGCGATAGCTTCTTGTGTACCCAACGGGCCAGCTGGGTGCTATGCGACATCATCTGGTGGTAATTGAATTGCCTAAAACTTAACGAGTCAATGCTTTGGGTGACTAATGGATGAAAATGCGCGACCCACTTAGCTTTAGGGTCGTCTTTTAATTGTTGCTTGGAAACGGCGGCCAAAGACGGCAGATAGTTGGTTTTGGCAAAGCCTTTGCCATCAGGCAACATAATTTCGATATGGCTTCCCGATAAGATATTGAGGCTTTTGACAATTTCGTAATAAGAACGGGAATGCCCGCGTTTTTTTAACTCGCTTCTGAGCAGATGCAGGGAAAAGACCACGCCGCTTTTAAACTCCGGCTTATCAAAAAAACCCCGTTGTTGTTCGGAGGCTATCTTTCTTAAGGCATCCTCGACCAGCTCTTCGTTGGCGCTGGGGTAGTAAGCTTTTTCTATATTATTGTCGCTGTCAATAATAGCGGGCGTGACCCTGATCTTGTACTCTTTTTCACGGTAAACAAAGGTTTTTTCAAGACGCGGCAATAACCCTTCCTTAGTCCTGAGCAGGTTCATGGCCTGTTGGGATATGGAGAATTTTGGGATGCTGTCCCAAAGCTCTATGGTATTGGAAAGCTTGTCTTTTTCATTAGTCGTGTTACACAAAAAGGTTTGGAACAAATCGAGCTGGTCGGATTTAAAGGCATTTGATGAGGGCAGATTAATTTCCCCTTTTTCTTTTAGCGTCACCATGTTTTTTTTATGGCTCCTGTCACTATTGGCCGTGGGTAACGCGGCTTTGTTTTTCCCCCGTCTGGTCAGCAGTTTTTTTTTCATTGGGTTATGGTCATTGGCTGACATGTTTTACGCGCCTATCTTGTTCAATCTATGAGCGGAATAAATAGTGTGACAACTTGTTACAAAATTTGAGCAATCTGTCGGATAAGTTTAACCCTTTTGGCCGTTTAGCAAAATCCTGGTTCCGACCTGAGTTTATCAACGATCAAATCCACAAAAGCCCTTACTTTAGCTGAGGCATAACGCCCTTCACGGTGTAGGACATGAATCGGCAAACGCTCGGATTCAAAGGTTTCCAACATGGTTTGCAATTGCCCGGTAGCCAAATAAGGGGCAATCTGATAAGACAGCAAGCGAGTCACGCCCATATCCGCCAACACTGCGGCAATCGCCGCATCATTACTGGTCACGCTTAGGCGGGGCTTGATTTTAATGGTTTGTTGGTCAAACCGCCATTCTACGGCAGATGCCACCGTGTTGGCGGCAATAATAACATGCTTGCCCAAATCTGCGGGCTGTTGGGGTATGCCATGTTGGCTAAGGTAAGCGGGTGAGGCACAGACTACCCGCCGGACATGGCCGACCCTGATAGCTTTTAGGCTGGAGTCGGGCAATTCACCTATCCTGATCCCCACATCCAAGCCTTCTTCCAACATATTGACAATACGGTCAAGAAACACCGCCGAGACCTCCATGCCCGGATAAAGCCGCAAATAATCGACAATCCCCGGAATCACAAACAGCTTACCGAACAATATCGGGGCGGTGACCGCCAAGTGACCTTTGGGTTCGCCATTAATCCCCGCCACCGCTTCATCAGCCTCGTCCACTTCGCCGATAATACGCTTGGCATCTTCAAGATAACGCTGCCCAGCTTCCGTCATCCGCACATGGCGGGTGGTGCGGGTGAACAGCCGCACTTTAAGCCGTTCTTCCAACGCTGCGATAGCCCGTGTTACGGCGGGTGGTGACATGCCCAAGCGACGGGCGCCGGCGGCAAAACTTTGCTCTTCCGCAACCGCGACAAAAACGGTCATCACATGCAATCTATCCATACATTATTCCACTAATAACAATAATATATTGTAAATCATAGCTATTCTTCTTTACAGTGAAATTTAATACAGTATGTCCACCCGAAGCACACTGGGTAACAACCAACCACTTTAAATTTACTATTGTATAGGAAAATCACTATGAGCCGTATCAACACCGTCACCTCAGCAACAGCCAACGCAGAACAACAGGCCTTATTCAATGCAATTCAAGCTAAATTAGGTATCGTACCTAACTTTTTGAAAATACTGGCTAACTCACCATCAGCCTTGCGGGCTTTCTTAGGCTTGCATAGCATTGCCGATGAAGGCAGCCTTGATGCAAAAACCCGTGAGCGCATTGCCTTGGCGGTGGCGCAACAAAACGCCTGTGAATATTGTGTGTCCGCCCATACCGCCATTGGCCGTAAAGCCGGACTGGATAACGCCGAAATTAAAGCCAACCGCACAGGTACTAGCCAAGATGCCAAAGCCGCCGTGGCGGTTAAGTTTGCCCGCTCCTTAGTGGACAATATGGGCGAAGTCACCACCGCCGAAATTACCGAAGCCCGTGAAGCCGGTTTCAGTGATGCCGACATTGTCGAAATTATCACGCATGTGGCAATGAACATTTTCACCAATATCATTGGCAAAGCCAGCCACGTAGACATTGATTTCCCTAAAGTCGGATTGACAATCACCGCCTAAAATTCGTGGCAGGGCATCCGGTGCCGCTGAGTCGGCACCGATTTTTTTAAGGAGTATAGTTATGGCAATGGCATTTTCAGAAATAACCTTCACCCCTAGCGTTAAAGCCGCACAAAACCTGTACGGTAGCCGGGAGAAAAACCGTCGCTTTGAAACGGCTGAAGAAGCACATAATGTTTTGACTATGGAGGAGGCCGAATTTATCGCCGAGCGGGACAGTTTTTATCAGGCCACCGTATCGGAAACGGGCTGGCCCTATGTACAGCATCGCGGCGGCCCAAAGGGATTTTTAAAAGTGCTGGATGGACACACCTTGGGTTTTGCCGATTTTCGCGGTAATGTCCAGTATCTGAGCGTCGGTAATCTCAACGCCAATAACAAGATAGCCCTGATTTTAATGGATTATGCCAATCGTAGGCGCTTAAAAGTATGGGGAAAAGTGCGTATCGTCCATGAAAATGAAAGTCCTGAATTGCTTTCTCAATTGGAAGTGCCTTCTTACCGTGCTAGGATTGAGCGGGGCATACTGATCCGGGTCGAGGCTTATGATTGGAATTGTCCGCAACACATCACGCCACGTTATAGCAAACCCGAAGTTGAAAGCATAATCGCACCGTTGTTGGCAGAAATTGAAGAATTAAAATCTCGCCTTGCCACGTTTGCACACAGACCATAACCCTTATGACTCGACTAACGGAAATTTAACCCCACCCTACCTTTAACCTAAAATGACAACTATTGCCAGCCGCCACCGAGCGATTTATAAAGATCAACCATGGCAATAATTTGCTTTTGTTTGGTTTCAATTAACTCCTTTTTGGCTTCCAAAGCGTCCCTTTGGGTCAATAACACATCCAGATAATCCGCACGGGCAGATTTAAACAATTGCGTTGAAACATCAATCGATTGGACAAGCAAGTCCACTTGCGATTTCTTAAGCTGATAGTTCTTATCCAGATTAGCTATATTTGCAAGTTGATTGGACACTTCATTGTAAGCTTTTATAATAGCCTGCTCATACTCATAAGCCGCCTGAATTTGCTTGGCATTTGCGTTTTTATATTCCGCTATGATGGCATTCTTATTTATCAATGGAGCCACCATATCCCCGGCGATACTGGCAGCTAATGACTCAGGCGTATTCATCAGATATTTAAGATCAAACGCATCAAATCCGATCCCGGCTTTCATAGCAAAAGAGGGGTAAAAATTGGCTCTAGCGACTTTAATATTCAAATCCGCCGCTGAAAGCTCAAGCTCCGCTTGCCTAATATCGGGCCGGTTTTGCAGCAATTGCGACGGAATACCCACTTGTAGCATTTTCGGCTTGATATCCATAAAGCCCACCGATGTCCGCTGGATAGCTTGGGGTGTTCTACCTAGCAAGAAATTGATCCGGTTTTCGGCCACAGTAATCTGCTGCTTGATTTCATATATCCTGCTTTGGTTTTTAGCCACCTCCGCTTCGTAACGTTTGACAGCAAGGGTGGTTGATCTTGCATATAACTGCAATTGCTTTACCACCTCCAAACCATTTTTTTGAATATCAATATTTTGCTCAAAGTTCTTCAACTGATTGTCCAAGGCAATCAGCTCGTAGTACGAATGCGCAACTTCAGCAACCAAATTAGTCACCAAAAAGTTTTTGCCTTCACTTGAAGCCATGTACTCCAGTGCCGCCACCTTGGTCGCATTTCTCAGCTTTTTCCAAACGTCCAACTCCCACGTTGAGAAAAGCCCAAATTGATAATTGCCTAAGAACGTAGGAAACGCTTGGCCATTGGTTACATCAAGATTGTCTTCTACCGCACCGCTGCGGGTATATTTACCGACTTTTTCCCCATCCACCCCAGCACCAAACTTAACAAACGGCAAATACTCCCCTTTCCGCGCTTGGATCTCATTTTGGGCAACGCTAATGCGTTGCAACATGATATTCACTTCTTTGTTGTTGGCGACCGCCGTGCCGATCAAGCTGACTAGGTTC
>JAQTNZ010000282.1 GCA_028713595.1 Methylovulum sp.
CCGATGTCGTGTTCGCCACCGGCGCGGCGGGCATTGAGCTATTAAGCGCGGAACTGATCGCCAGCGCCCCGCAACTGAAAGTCGCGGCGGATGTCAATGCCGTGCCACCCGCCGGTATCGCCGGTGGCGATGCCTTACACAATGGCACACCCATAGCCGGCTCCAACAGCGGCGCCGTCGGCATTGGCGCGTTGGCTATCGGCAATATCAAATACCAGGCACAAAACATCTTGCTAAAAAGCATGATCAACAGCGACAAACCCATGTACCTGCATTTTGAACATGCTTTTGCCGTTGCCAGGGATTATATAAAATCACATGCCTGACACTATTATTTAACCCGCCACTTATTGGGAATGCCTAATGGAAAAACGTAGCATTTTACACATGCTGGACCCCATGCCGCACAATAGCCCGTTCGACATCAATATGGCTATGGATGCAGGCTTTGATGTGCTGATGCCTTATAGCAATGTCAAGCTGGACAGTGTTTATGGCCTGACTCAGGATGCGATTTTTTCACGCGGCCCAGCCGGTGTCAGGCGCACGGGCATTTTTATCGGTGGCCGCGATTTGGGCTTGGCGATGGATATGCTCAAAGCCAGCCAACAAGCGATGGTGCCGCCGTTT
Organism: Methylovulum sp.; assembly: GCA_028713595.1. GTDB lineage: Bacteria > Pseudomonadota > Gammaproteobacteria > Methylococcales > Methylomonadaceae > Methylovulum. Next base: position 631 of record JAQTNZ010000282.1, read on the forward strand.
GAAGTGTCGGTGTTTGCCGACCCCAGCGGTGCGTTCACCACCGCTGCGGCCTTGGTCGCCTGCGTGGAAAAACAATTGCAGACCCAACACGGCAAAGAACTGGCTGGCTGTAAAGCGCTGGTATTTGGCGGCACAGGCCCGGTCGGCATTGCCACAGGGGTAATCGCCTCTTTGGCCGGGGCGCAAACCGCCTTGGTGGACCATCTCTCGGCGGAAACCGCCGAAGATGTCGCCAAAGCCTATAACCGCCGTTTCGCCAGCACCCTAACAGGTGCATGCGGGCGCACCGATGCCGAAAAAGCCGCCTTGTTGCAGGACGCGGATATTGTTTTCTGTACCGCCAAGGCAGGCATCCAAGTGCTGAATGCGGCGACACTCGGAGCCGCGTTACGGCTTAAAGTCGCCGGTGATGTCAATGCCGTACCGCCTGCGGGCATTGAAGGCGTTAAGCGTAATGATTTGGGGGCGGCGCTGATCCATGCCGGCAACGCCCCCGGTGCAGTGGCGGTGGGGGCATTAGCGGTGGGCAATGTCAAATATCAGTTGCAAAATGAATTGTTACAACTGATGCTGACCGCCGAAAAACCCCAATACCTGGATTTTCGGGCGGCCTTTAGCAAAGCTAGGGGACTTGTTTAAATAAATTGTTTCGGACATTTTCAGCATGGGCAAACCCAACGACCGCCCATGCTGCAACTACACTTAAATATTAAAGGACATAAAAACCCACGGGCGATAACGGCAATCACACTGTTATTTTTGGCATGGGGGTAATACCACAGACGGTTTGACAACATGAGCCCCTATGACAAAATATTATTTGCCGGCGACCCCCACGGGAACTTTAATGCGCTAATCGCCGCCGTGCGCAAACATCGGCCAGAAGCGGTGGTGATGCTCGGCGATTATGACCTTGACGCGCCCTTGGAAGAGTATCTGGCGGACGTTCTCGATTTGACGGAAATCTGGTGGATTGCCGGCAACCATGATTTTGAGACCCCCTGCAAATACCATAACCTGTTCCATTCCGCCCTGGCCCATAAAAGCCTGCATTTAAAAGTCACCGAAGTCGCAGGGTTACGGATTGCCGGCCTTGGCGGCATTTTTTTAGGCCGCGTCTGGTATCCGCCACAAACGCCAAAATGGCGCAACAAGCAAGAATACTTGGAGCATCAGGCCGCCCATATCAAAAATGCCGAAATGTCGCTCAAATATCGTTCGGCAATTTGGTATGACGAATTTGAAGCCTTACGCTACCTGAAAGCCGATATTCTCGTCACCCATGAAGCCCCTGGCTCGCATCGGCATGGCTTTTCCGTGATTGGCGAATTGGCCGCCGCCATGGGCGTAAAACATATTTTTCATGGCCATCTGCATGAAAATTATGCGCGTATAATCAAACAACATATCAATGTGTTTGGCGTGGCAAACCGGACAGTCACCAATTTGCGCGGACATATTTTAAGCGATGCCAGCACCTGTCATGATGCTGCGTATTGAGCACCGGCACTGACCTAAGTAACTTCAACCTTAAAGAGCAAAACTGCATGAGTGACTTTATCCCCCCTTACCCGCCCCGCCCCCCCAAAAGCCTAGGCCCTCTGGACACCATCAAACATTTGCGCAATGACCTGCTGTCCTTTTGGCCGGAAAAAGCCTTCAGCCGAAAATTCATCACCATCAAGCTACTCACCCGCACCCTGTTTATCGCTAACCTGCCTGAGGCTGTAGAATACATTCTTACCCAAAACCCGGACAATTACGGCAAAAAAAGCGATTTGATGCAAAAAAGCCTGATACCGCTGATCCCAGGCAGCTTGCTAATCAGCCACGGCGACCTCTGGCAAAAACATAGCCAGCTCATCAGGCCTTTTTTCGGCCCCGAACAACTGGCCAAGTTCAGCCAAATCATGCTCAACACCCTCGGCCAACAACAGCAACGCTGGGGCGATCTGCCTGCCGGCAGCACCCTGCCCGTGCTGCCGGAAATGAAGGCGTTAAGCGCGACGATGCTGTGCCGTATCCTGTTCGGCGAACAGTTTAGCGACACGCACCAACAACAATTTGTGCAAACTATCAGCGCTTACTTGCTGACTATCGAAGACTTGGATATCAACACCTTTTTCGGCTTACCCAGTTGGCTACCCAGTTTTGGCGGCAACAAAAGCGCCAAGGCCGCCAAAGCGGTGCATGCGTGTATCGACAAAATCATGGCCGCCCAACCTGGTGCCAACGACAGTTCGTTGTTGGGGCTGTTTTTAAGCCTGCCTGAGCAACCGTTAAGCCACGACCAAATCCGCCATGAACTGCTGTCGTTCTTTCTGGCGGGTTACGAAACCACCGCCAACACCTTGGCATGGGTTTGGTATCTGCTGGCACAATGCCCCGAAGTTGAACAACGCCTGCATCAGGAGCTTGCTGACGTGCTCGGCGATGGCATGGCAACCAGTGACAGGGTTCCGCAATTGGTCTACACCCGCGCCATCATCAATGAAACCCTGCGCCTCTATCCGCCGTTCCCGATGCTATCGCGGGATGTCAAAGCCGATGACAAATTCCATGACCGCGACATTTCCGCCGGTTCGACCATGCTGATTGTGCCGTGGTTATTGCATCGCCATGAAAGTTACTGGGAAAACCCTAACCATTTCACTCCCGAACGCTTTTTGGCCGATGCCCCCGTCCAGCCCATCCCGTTCACTTACTTGCCCTATGGTTTAGGGGCCCGCGAATGTATCGCCAAGCATTTTAGCGAGGTGCAAATTACCTTATGCCTAGCGGTCTTGGCACGGCGGTTCCGTCTGCAAACCCGCCCAGGGCAAACCGTCCTGCCTATCTGCAAAGTCATGTTGCGCCCTAACAATGATTTGCCAATGACGTTGGTGAAAAGATAAGGGCCATCCACCACGAAGGATGCGGGGGTTTTTATCAAAGCCCTTGTCCGTCTTCCGTGGTGAGTTGCCGTCTAGGCAAAAGTGACAACTTTCAAATTGGTGGGGACTTAGGAATGGGTAGGAAATAATTTACTCGTTCCCACACGCTGTGTGGGAATGCCGTGCCATCCGCGCTGCGGTGTGTGAGACGGGACGCGGCGCGTCCCTACCGCATTCCCACACAGCGTGTGGGAACGAGGATTCTACTTTTATCTTATTGAAATTACAGGCACAAATCCTTAACTTAATGGCAGTGACACGCTGTGTGGGAATGCAGTCAGGACGCGCCGCGTCCCGTTTAACACCGCTGCGCGGGTGGCACGGCATTCCCACACTGCCCCGTGGGTACACAGCGTGTACCCACGGGGCAGTGTGGGAACGAGTGTGTACTTATTAACAACCTGATTGTTAAATACAATTCCTTAACTTAATAACAGTGTTCCGGTAGATGGTTACGATAATACAACCCGCCCTGCCGCCCTACGCCGCCACCCCCAATATCCCAACACCGCCGTCAACAGCCAAACCGTCACCAAGGGCCCTATCACCCCGTCATAACGGCTGACCAAAAACGCATAATCGGCATTAAAATCGGTGTTGAACAAGGTTTTGTTCATTTTTATCAGCCACACCCAACAGGTATGGCAACCGATGCACAGCCCTAAGCTGGCTTCCCGCCCTGTCCTTAACAGCCCCAAAAATACCCCGACCATCAGCAAGGCCAAAAACGCGCTTAAAATATCGGGGTTGAAGACATTGGCAAACGCCTCGGCCAACAGGCCAAAGGTGCTGGTGAGCGTCAAGGCGGACACGGGTATGTCGTGGGTGCTTTTGATAAAATGCAGGCAGGCGTAATAGGCGGCGCTGATGACCACCGCTGCGGTCACGGGCAATTTTTTCAGCAAACTGGCCAGTAAAATCCCCCGGAACAACGGCTCCTCAATCAATGAAATCAGCAAGGACAACAACACGGACACGCTGGCCTTTTCTAAAAACCAAGCCAATGTCCACGCTTGCGATTCATCCAAGATATTGATTTTTAGCACGGTCAAGACGATAAACACCGGCAATAAGGTGGCTAAACCTAGG
>JAQTNZ010000283.1 GCA_028713595.1 Methylovulum sp.
ATCAGCATCCAATCCGAATGTCCGATTGGTTTGATTGGTGACGATATTGAAGCGGTTGCCAAAAAAGCCAACAAGGAAATTGGCAAACCTGTAGTGCCGGTGCGTTGCGAAGGTTTCCGTGGCGTTTCCCAATCATTAGGCCACCATATCGCCAATGACGCGATCCGTGACTGGGTGTTGGAAAACCGCGATGGTGACGACAGCTTCCCGACCACCCCTTACGATGTCGCGGTCATTGGTGACTATAACATCGGTGGCGATGCTTGGGCTTCGCGCACATTGCTGGAAGAAATGGGCTTGCGGGTCGTTGCCCAATGGTCAGGTGACGGCACGATTGCGGAAATTGAAAAAACCCCAAAAGTGAAATTGAACCTGATCCACTGCTATCGTTCGATGAACTACATCGCCCGGCATATGGAAGAAAAGTACAAAATCCCTTGGATTGAATACAACTTCTTTGGTCCTACCAAAATCGCCGAATCGTTGCGCCGGATTGCTTCGCACTTTGATGATACCATTAAGGAAGGCGCAGAGCGGGTGATTGCCCGTTATGAGTCCGAATACCAAGCTGTCATTGATAAATATAAACCCCGCCTGCAAGGCAAACGGGTGATGTTATATATCGGTGGCTTGCGTCCCCGCCACGTTATCGGTGCTTATGAAGGTTTGGGCATGGAAGTGGTCGGTATTGGTTATTAATTCGGCCATAACGATGACTATGACCGTACCATCAAGGAAATGGGCAACTCCACCTTGATTTATGACGATGTCACAGGTTATGAGTTTGAAGAGTTCGTCAAGAGAATCCAGCCTGACCTGATCGGTTCGGGCATTAAGGAAAAATATATTTTCCAAAAAATGGGTATCCCTTTCCGGCAAATGCACTCTTGGGATTATTCCGGCCCTTATCATGGCTATGACGGTTTTGCCATCTTCGCCCGTGATATGGACATGACTTTGAATAACCCTTGCTGGAAGCAAGTGAAGGCGCCTTGGAAAACGGATGCCGCCAGCAGCGAAGCCGTCAAAGCCGCCGCGTAAGTTTGTTGGCCCACTCCCACGCTCCGGCGTGGGAATGTCACCTTAGCCCTCCCTAGAGGCACTCAGATTTATGCCCAACGGCATTTGATACCCAGACAAGCCACTGCCCTTTCTGGGAGCGATTAATTCTTTCCATCAAAACGCCGTCCACAGATTAGTGGCGCGTAGGAGATTACCATGAGCCAAGAAGTCGATAACATCCAACCCAGCTATCCCTTATTCAGAAACGACGAGTACAAGGAAAACCTGGCTAACAAACGTGCCGCTTACGAAGAGCGTCATCCTCAGGAACAAATTGATGAAGTATTCCAATGGACAACCACCAAGGAATACCAAGAGCTCAATTTCAACCGCGAAGCCTTGACCGTAAACCCCGCCAAAGCTTGCCAACCTTTAGGTGCGGTATTATGTGCGCTGGGCTTTGAAAAAACCATGCCTTATGTGCATGGCTCGCAAGGTTGCGTGGCGTATTTCCGCACTTACTTCAACCGTCATTTTAAAGAGCCGGTCGCTTGCGTGTCCGATTCGATGACTGAAGATGCGGCGGTGTTCGGTGGGCAAAAAAACATGTTCGCCGGCCTTGAAAACGCCAAAGCCTTATACCAACCTGAGATCATTGCCGTATCCACCACCTGTATGGCGGAAGTTATCGGTGACGACTTGAACGCGTTCATCAACAACGCCAAAAAAGCCGGCCATATCGAACAAGATTACCCCACCCCGTTTGCGCATACCCCAAGCTTTGTGGGCAGCCACACCACGGGCTGGGACAATATGTTCGAGGGCATGATCAAATATTTCACGCTCAACCACATGACCGACAAGGCCGTGGGCTCCAATGGCAAAATCAACCTGGTGCCTGGCTTTGAAACGTACCTGGGCAATTTCCGCGTCATGCACCGCATGATGAAAGAAATGGGCGTTGATTACAGCCTGTTAAGCGACCCTTCCGAAGTGTTGGACACCCCTGCTGACGGCACTTTCCGCATGTATGCGGGCGGTACCACCCAAGCGGAAGTGAAAGATGCGCCGAATGCGATTGACACCTTGTTGTTGCAACCTTGGCAATTGGAAAAAACCAAAAAATTCGTCCAAAACATCTGGCATCAACCTGCCACCGCCATCAACATCCCAATGGGCTTGGAATGGACTGACCAATTCTTAATGGAAGTGTCCAAATTGACCGGCAAACCGATTGCCGCCTCTTTGGAACTGGAACGTGGCCGCTTGGGGGACATGATGACGGACTCCCACGCTTGGATGCACGGCAAAAAGTTCGCGCTGTACGGCGATGCCGATTTCGTCATGGGCATGACCAAATTCCTGTTGGAATTGGGTGCCGAGCCTTCTGACGTGTTATGCAACCATGCCAACAAACGTTGGTTGAAAGCCATGGAAAAAATCTGCAAGGACTCACCTTACGGTAAAAATACCCAAATCCATATTGGCCGGGATTTGTGGCATTTCCGCTCGTTGATGTTCACTAACAAACCAGATTTCATGATCGGTAACTCTTACGGAAAATTCATCCAACGTGACACCTTCTACAAAGGCGAAGCGGACGAAGTGCCATTGATCCGTATCGGTTTCCCTATTTTTGACCGCCACCACCTGCACCGCATGACCACCTTAGGCTATGAAGGCGCCATTTACATCTTGACCACGCTGGTCAATGCCATCTTGGAACAATTGGATAAAGAGACTAAAGGCATGGGTACAACGGATTATAACTACGATTTGATCCGCTAATGCCCAAGGCGGGTAACAACCCGCCTACTTTAGGAAGTAAGGACGCGCCTCTGCCCAGAAGCGTGTCCTACGGCCAATCCATTTGCTGTAATAACCCATTCGGCGTATAAATGTTACGTTTACGCCAAACCTAACGGAGATCCACCATGCCTAGCGTCATGTTGAAAAAAAACTCGGAAGGCAAGTTGATCTTCTATGTTCCGAAAAAAGATTTGGAAGAAGTGGCCGAATCCATTGAGTTCGACACCGCCGAGAAATGGGGCGGTGAGGTTGTTCTTGCCGATGGCTCGAAATATTACTTTGAACCGATAGATCCGCCCGACTTCCCCATTACCTTACGCGCAAAACGTGTAGATTCAGGAGAATAATCATGGCCTTATATATTGTTGAAGCGGATTGTATTTCATGTGGCGATTGTGAGCCGGTTTGCCCGACCCAATCCATCACGGAAGGCCCCATTGTCTTTAAAATTGACAAACGCACCTGTACCGAATGTGAAGGCGATTTTGATGTGCCACAATGCGTTAAAGTTTGCCCTATCGACAACTGCATTTTGCCATTAGAGGCATAAGATCATGAGCCAGAACGCGCTATCACGGGAACTGGCTCTACGCATCGGGCTGGCGGCCCGCGCCTTGCCCGATACCGATGCCAAACGCCTGTTGACCGTACTCGGCAGTTGTATAGCCGCCCCCATGACCGAAAGCAAAGTAGCCGCCATTGATTTGGCTACTTTAAAAAATGCCAACCACGGCACATTTGCAAAAGTCGATGACAGTGTTTTGCAACAAGCTTTGCATATCCTCAAAAACACCGCCCCGCAAAAAATACTGCCCGATGTCCAAGCTTACCAAGAGGGTGATTTGCCCAATTCGGTAAGGATTGCCTGTGGCAGTGACGATGCCATCCATGTCAACGGGCATTTCGGGGCGTGTGCTTGGTTTATGGTGTATCAGGTGAACAGCGAGGAAGCACGGCTGGTCGACATCCGTACCGCCGAGATTCCCCAAGGGTTGGTCGTTGACGATAAAAATGCGTTTCGTGCCGAGCAAATACAAGATTGCAAAGTGTTGTATGTGGCTTCAGTCGGCGGGCCGGCGGCGGCGAAAATCGTCAAATTGGGCATACACCCCATGAAACTTGCCCAAGTTGAAAGTTTGGCTGACATTATCGCCCAATTGCAACAGGTCATGGCGGCGACCCCGCCGCCTTGGTTGGCAAAAGCAATGGGCATAGCCGCCAGTGACCGCTTTAAGTTCGAGCGTGAAGCGGTAGGCTAAGCTATCGGGCATCCACTACTGTTGGCTTGATGCGGACTGGCGGCAGTCCGTCTTAAGCCGACAGCATTGCGTTGCCTACGGCTTTTAAGCAGACGTTTACTGGTAGGGCTAAGGAATGTGCATAAAATAACTCAGGCAAACGCTAAAGGGTACGAGGCTTGGAGCGCGGGCATCTTGCCCGCCCCCCTTGCGGGCAAGATGCCCGCGCTCCAAAGAGGAAGCCACCTTACGATAATGATTATGCCGAGATTATTTTATGCACGCTCCTAAGTGACAAGCAACGGGATGTTTACCTTCATACGAGGAGCAAGAGATGATAACAGCAGAGCAAGTACAAGAAATAGCCCAAAAAATTAACGCCTTGGGCAGTTCTGACACTACCGTATCACAACTTAGGCAGGCTTATCAGAGCATCCATTTCACTTACTGCATGGACGATGATTTGCCCAATAACACGCCGATTATGGAACAGGAAGGGTTTAACCTCTATCTGGTCGATGGTCGGGAGCATTGCCTTTGCCTGACTAATGATTACGCGGCGGCCACCGGCATTGTTGTGGCT